>DASXRA010000120.1:0-6275 GCA_036506855.1 Jatrophihabitantaceae bacterium | reverse complement strand
CTCCGCGTCGCGCAACGCGTCGGTCAGCCCGTGCGCACTGAGCGGGTCCTTGAAGTAGCCCGCGTCGCCGACGAGCGCCCAGCCGCGACCCCACGATCGTCGGACGTGGCCGGGCTGTCCGGTGAAGGTGCGCAACGCGCTCGGTGGGGTCGCCGCAGCGAGCCGCGAGGCGAGGTCGGGCGAGGACTCGGCGACGATCCGGACGAGCGGCTCCAGGCCACCTCGGCCGATGCGTCGGGGCGAGGCGCTGGCGAACACGCATACCTGTCCGTCATTCGTCGGGATGACACCCGACGCGGCATCGGGGCGGAAGTTCCACTCGTAGCCGTCGGTGGCCAAACCCGACCAGTAGCCGTAGGTCACGGCGGCGGCCGAGGTCCCGATGCGCTCGACCGGCGCGCCGACGCGCTCGGCGATCGTGGACCGGATCCCGTCGGCGCCGACGACGATCCTGGCCCGGGCGCGGAACGGCTGGCCGTCACGGGTCCGGCCGACGATTCCGGTGACGGCGCCGTGGCCGGCGCGCTCGACGTCGGTCACGGCGATGCCGAATCGCACGTCGACGCCCGCGGCAACGGCCGCGTCGACGAGGATCGGGTCGAGTACGGTCCGCCGCGGCGCGTACAACGCGTCGACGCCGTGCGACGACTTGATTGGGATCGGCACGACGGTGTTGGCGTAACGGAATGTCGTGCGGCGCACCGGCGGCGTGCCCGCCGCGATGACATCGTCGAGCAGGCCCCAACGGGCCAGCTGCAGCACGCCACCGCGCATCAAGGCGTGCGTCGACAGGGTGTCGGCGCCGTAGCGAGCGCGGTCGACGAGCACCACGCGCAGCCCGGACCGGGCGAGCAGGCAGGCGGTGGCCGCGCCCGCGGCGCGAGCGCCGACCACCGCGACGTCGTAGTTGTGCGTAGGCATGTGTGATCTCCGGGATCAGTGGCCGCTGAGGGCGGACGTGTCGGCGTCGACAGCACGGTGCGGGCCGACGATGTGGTCGGCGACGAACGCAGCGTCACGCCCGACACCGCCGATGAAGTTCGAGTTGCGGCGGTGTTGGAAGCGCTGACCGAGCACGTAGAGGCCCGGGATCGGCGTGCGGCCGCGACGCTGGCGGATCTCGCCGTGCTGGTCGAGCACCGGCAGCCGCAACCACGGGTAGGAACGGCGATGACCGGTGGCCCACACGACGGCGCGAATGCCCGCGGCGCGAAGGTCGAGGTCACAGACGGCCGGGGTCGGCGCGACCGGCCGGGAGGGCTCCGGTGCGAGCACTTCGTCACCGAGCCTGTTCGCCTCGATGTGCCGGTCGATCTCGCCGAGCAGCCGTCGCATGCGCCGCTCGGCGGTGCCGACGCTCCCGGGCAGGTCTCCGGCGAGCCGCACGCGGTGGCCGTCGGCGGCGGTCACCCGGCCCACCAGGTGGACCCCGTCGGCCTGAAGGGTGGTGAGGTCGAGTTGTCTGCGGTCGGGTCTGCCGACCAGCTGGGCGGACGGCTCAGTGCGCGCAAGTTCGCGGTCGGGCATCTCGTCGATCGTCTTGTCGAGGACGCCGAGGCGGTCGAGCCACCAGTAGATGTCCATACCGCGGTAGCTGCGCGGCATCCGGGTGTGCCGGCCGACGGCGATCGTCACGTCTCGTCCGGCCGACCGGAGCTCGTCGGCGATCTGGACGCCGGTCGCCGACGCGCCGACGACGAGCACACCGCCCGGCGGCAGCGAGCCGGGGTTGCGGTAGTCGCGTGGCGGGACCTGGTGCACGTCGGCGGCGAGCGCACCGGCCGTCGACGGGATGGCGGGCTGGTCGCACCAGCCCGTCGCGATGACGACGTTCGCGGCCTGCCAGACCGACCGGTCGGTCATGACCTCGAAGCGCTGATCGCTCTTCCGCAGCACGTTCACCCTCGTGTGTTCCTCAACGGGCGCGTCGAACGAGCGCCCGTAGTCCGTGAGGTGCCCGGTGAGCGCGGCCGCGGAGGAGAACCCATCGGGGTCCGGCCCGTCGTACGGCTGGCCGGGCAGCGCGTTGAGCCAGTTGGGCGTCAGCAGCCGTAGGGAGTCCCACGTGCCGCTGCTCCAGCGGTGCCCGATGCGGCCGCGCTCGAGCACGACGTGGTCGCGGCCGTATTCGGTGAGGTAGCGGCTGGCGGCGAGGCCCGCCTGGCCCGCGCCGATGATGAGAGTGTCGGTGGTGCGCATGGATGCTCCGAGCAGTCCGGGGCCGCCCGCCGACGTGGCCGGCGGGCGGCGGGGGAGGTGCGGTCAGCCGGCGTCGACGTCGATCGACACGGGCACGCCGTTGGTGACGACGTCGAACACGGCCGAGCGCCGACGCGACTGCTCCACGACCGAGCGCAGCTTGTCCGGGTCGTCGCCCCGAATCACGAAACTGACCTTGATCTGCTGGTAGCCGTTGCGGACGTCGTCGGACAGCCCGAGGATGCCGAGCAGGTCGATGTCGCCTTCGACGGTCGACGAGACCTCGGTGAGGGTGACTCCGCGGGCCGCGGCGACGTTGGCGATGCCTGCGGTCAGGCACGCGGCCAGCGCGTGCAGCAGGTACTCGACGGGCGTCGGGCCGTTGTCCGATCCGACCAGCACGGGCGGGTGGTCGGCGTCGAAGGTGAACGGCTCCCGGTGCGTCATCTCCTGCTTGGCGCCGTGGAAGCCGTGGATGGTCGAGCGGTTGTGCGTCCCGCTGACCCAGCGGTTGGTCGCCCGGAACTGGAACTTGGCGATGTCGGTGTCGCCTTTGACAGCGTCGAGCGTGGCGAACAGGGTCGCCGTGTCGACGCCGTTGCGGATCGGGCTTGCGGTGGTGGTCATTTGTCTTGCTCCTCAGTAGTGGGTGACCCGGGGCGATGGATTCGTCCCCGGACGAGGTTCGCTGTGCAGGACCGGCGGCACATCCGTGCTGACCACCGATCTGGGGCATCGGTATCTGTCACGGACGGCGGGGGAGGCCGAGGTTCTCGCCCTGATCGCCCGGCATCTGACGAACGCGCAGATTGCCGGTGCGCTGTTCATCTCGACGCGCACCGTCGAGACCCACGTGCTTCATCCGGCCACCGATCGCCCGTAGGTGACGGCGTCGCGAACGGCGGCCGGAGCGGTCTCGTTCAGCTCGTGGTCGGGTCGGGCGCCGAGCGCGTCGTTCACGGTGGCGAACGCGATGCGCAGGGCGACGTAGGCGGTGATCGCGACGATCTGCGCGTCGTCGTAGCCTGCATCGCGGAGCGCCTGAACGTCGCGGGCCTCGGTGCTGCTCGGGTCGCGCGTGATCTTGCGAGCCCACCGGGCCAGCATCCGTTCGGTCGGGCTCAGCCCGTCGTCGTCGCCCCGAAGGGCGCTGGCGGCCAGGTCGGCACCCGCGACGCCGGACAGCTTCTTGCCCCAGGCCAACGAGCAATACGAGTCGCCGAGCGTCGAGGCGCACGCGACGACCAGGATCCCGCGCTGCCGAAATGTGAGCGAGCCGCCCCTGACCGCCTGGCCCATCAGGTCGAACAGCCCGTCGTGGATGGCCGGCTGGTGCGCCCACATCCTGGACAGGTTCATCACGAAGCCGGACTGCTCGACGTCAGCGGCGTAAATTCGCTCCACGTCGGCCGACAGCTCCGGAACCGCCAGGAACCCCGCGTCCTCGTTCTTCGTCACGCGTCGAAGCTACGAAGGTGACCGCGGTCAGCGCGTCCGCGCATGCACCCAATCCGCGGTGGCGTCTTGCCCGGTGCACGTAGTCGGTCAGGCTCGGCTGAGCAGCCTCGCGACCGCGGCCGCGCGGGCAGACTTGCCCTGGATGCCGAGCTTCGTATAGGTGTTGGACAGGTGGCGTTCTACGGTGCGCACGCTCAACGTCAAGGACCGGGCGATGCCGGCGTTGTCGTGTCCCTCGGCGGCAAGTCTGAGGACGTCGAGTTCACGTGGCGACAGCAAGGTAGCGGTGTCGACGCCCGGCGCAGGATTCGCCGACTGGCGGTCAGCGGCCAGGAACTCGGCGACCTCGTCGAGGAAGACCGGCCACGCCGGTTCGTCGCCGAGCACGATGTGGTTCGCGCTGTCCAGCACGACCAGGCGAGACCCGGCGATCATGGACGCGAGGAAGCGGCCGTCCTCGAAACTGTTCATTCGATCGTGCCGTGAATGCAGTACCAGTGTCGGAGTGTCGAGCTGTGGCAGCAGGTCGATCACGTCGGCCTGCTTGCGTTGCCTGCGTGCGGATAAGGCGTTCTCCGCCGACACAGCCACGCGCTGGAGCTCGTCGAGCCAGCGCATCTGCTCTTCGGTCGCGCCGGGGATCATCATCGACGTGAAGACCCGACGGAATGCCGAATCGGGCCGCGCCCAACCGACCTTGATCAGCTGCTCGAACGTCGCGTCGAGTTCGAGCAGCTCCGGCGTCGGATCACGAAACGCAGCGGCGTAGCTGCCGTAGAAGATCAGCCGGGAGATCCGCTCGGGATGGCGCACTGCGTAGGCGATCGACGGCGGGCCACCCTGCGACATCGCCATCAGCGCGAACCGACCGAGCCCGGCGTGGTCGACCACCGCCTCGATGTCGGCGACCCGAGGCTCCAGCCCGAAGTCTTCGACGTCCCAGTCCGAGAGCCCGTGGCCACGCTCGTCGTAGCGCACGACGGTGGCGATCTGGCCCAGCCCGGCCAGGAAGTGGCGCCACACCGGGCTCTGCCAGTCATATTGCAGATGGCTGAGCCAACACGTGGCGATGACCAGCGGCGGCCCGGAACCGTGCCGCGCATAGGCAATCCGCGCGCCATCAGCAGACCGGCAGAAGCTGACCTGCTGCGGTGGCTGGGCCACGGCCGACGGCACGCCTGCGATCGTACGGCCGGCTCGCGGACAACGGGCTCGTGAAGCGCAGGGCGCAGGCCGCGCCGATGCCGCATCCTGGGCGAATCGCTCTCTCGCACTAGGCCAGGGCCAGCTCGGCGTCGGCGTCGATCGAGAGACGCGCACGCGCCGGACGTGGCGCCCGCTCGCGGTGTGCCATCACCAGCGCGGGCAGCATCGCGGCCGCGGTGATCAGGAACGCCGGCGAGAAGCCGGTGGTCGAGATCAGCAGCCCGACGCCGATCGCCCCGACGGCCATGCCGATGTCGTAGGCCGCGTTCCAGATCGCGCTGACCGTGCTGAATCCGGCGACGGGCACTCGCGAGTACATGAGGCTCAGCGTGGCGTTCTGCAGGACGCCGAAACCGGTGCCGAACGTCGCAGCCCCCGCGACCACGATCGCCGCCGAGTGCGTGACCGACATCGCGGCCATGCCGGCGATGGCGAGCAGGACGCTGGGCACCAGCAACCGGATCTGGCCGCGGCGGTCACCCAGCCGGCCGGCGACCCAGCGGCCCACCGTGGCGGCGGCGGGCTGGGAGAACAGCGCGACCGGCGCGACCCACGACACGTCACCCTTCACGGACAACGGCAGGTAGGTGACCACGACGCCGGCAGCCGATGCCGAAGCGGCGAAGATCGTGGCCGGACGCATCAGCGCACCGTTGCGAAGCCCGCCGAGCACGCCGTGCCGCCCGCCCGCGGGCGCCTCTCGCCTGGGTAGCCAAGGCAGGGTGACCACGGCGGCGATCGGAGCGGCCGCGGTTACGACGAAGACGATGCCGAAGCCCCACCGGTCAGCCGCCCAGATGCCGAACGGCAGGGCGAGCAGGGACGGGATGCCGCCGACCAGCCCGACGACGGCCAAACCCTCGCCGCGCCGCTCGTCCGGGATCAGCGCAGCGGTGAGCGCTCCGCCGGCCACGACGGTCACGGCGAAGCCGATGCCGCGCACGGCGCCGACCGCGATGATCACCGGCAAGGACGAGAACACCAGCAGGACGAGGGCAGGCGCGCCCAGCAGGATCAGGCCGCCGGCAAGTGCCCATCGGTATCCGACGCGTGCCACGATCCGCGGGGTCACGAGCTCGCCGCCGACGGTGGCCAGCAACAGCGCGCCGTTCGCCAGGCCGGCAGCGCTCTTCGAACCGGCCGCCTCGGCGAACACCGGGATCACTGCCAGCGGCAGGTAGAAGCTCACCGAGGACGCGACGATCGAGACGAACCGCAGCAGCAGTGCGGGGCTGATGATCGCCGGTCGGCTGGTGGTGACGGGCGTTGTCGTGGTCATGCAGACGACGCTAGGTAGCAAGCGGGGCGCTGATAAGGTCCAGTTCCGTGCCCGTCGAGTGGTCCGGTTCAAGTCCGCAGCTGCTGATCGAGCTGGATCGGGACATCCGCACGCCGTTGCGTTCTCAGCTGGA
>DASXRA010000119.1:0-6232 GCA_036506855.1 Jatrophihabitantaceae bacterium | reverse complement strand
CTCGGGCTCGGTGAGCCCAAACGCAGCCAGCGCGCGCCCGGCCGCGAGGTCGGGCAGCCACTGCTGCTTCTGCGCCTCGGTGCCGAACGTCAGGATCGGGTATGTGCCCAGCCCGATGCCTGCTTCGAGCGTGATGCCGATCGACTGGTCGACCCGGCCGAGCTCCTCGATGGCGATGCACGCGGACGTGAAGTCCCCGGCCGTTCCGCCGTACTGCTCGGGCACGCCGAGCCCGAACACCCCCAGCTCGCCGAGCTTGGGGATGAGGTGGACGGGGAAGTGGTGGTCGCGGTCCCACTGCGCGATGTGCGGTGCGACCTCGCGTTCGGCGAAGTCGCGCATCACCTTGCGGAACATCTCGTGGTCGTCGGACAGCTCGAACATCGCTCGGGGCTCCTCTTTGTCGACCGCCTTGACGTTAACGTCAACGTAAAGCACGATAGCTCAGTGACCGCAACGAGGGAAGCCCGGACCTGGACGGTCGGAGAGCTGGCCGGCGACCTTGGCGTCACGACCCGAACGCTGCGCTTCTATGAGGCCGAGGGTCTCATCACGCCGCAGCGGCAAGGCGCGAAGCGGATCTATGACACCCGTGACCGCACGAGGCTCAAGCTGATCCTGCGGGGCAGGCGCTTCGGCATGACCCTTGCCGAGATCCGCGAGATCGTCGACATGTACGACGGCGCGGCGTCCAGCGAGCGGCGCCAACTGGAGAAACTCCTCGACCGGCTGGCCGAGATCGAGGCCGACCTGCGCGCCCGGCAGGCAGATCTGCGTCGCACCCTCGGCGAGGTGGGTGACGTGGCCAAGCAATGTCGCGCCCGTCTCGCCGAGCTCGGCTGAGGACCGGACCCGCAGTGCGGTCCGAGTAATGTCGCTCGACGGTGAGGTCGGGGCAGAACCGGAGGCTCGAACGTGCAGAAAGTGCTCATCGCCAACCGTGGCGAGATCGCGGTGCGCGTCGCCCGTGCGTGCCGCGACGCGGGCTACACGTCCGTGGCGGTGTACGCCGAGCCGGACCGCGACGCGCTGCACGTCCGGATGGCTGACGAGGCCTACGCACTCGGCGGCACGACGCCGGGCGATTCGTACCTGCGGATCGAGAAGGTCATCGACGTGGCCCGGCGATCCGGTGCCGACGCCGTGCACCCCGGATACGGCTTCCTGTCCGAGAACGCCGACTTCGCGCAGGCTGTGCTCGACGCCGGCCTGGTCTGGATCGGCCCGTCGCCGCAGTCGATTCGCGACCTCGGCGACAAGGTGACCGCACGGCATATCGCGATGCGCGTCGGCGCCCCGCTGGTGCCGGGCACGCCGGATCCGGTGACGGGCCCGGACGAGGTCATCGCGTTCGCCGAGCAGCACGGCCTGCCGGTAGCGATCAAGGCCGCGTTCGGCGGCGGTGGGCGCGGGCTCAAGGTGGCGCGCGCATTGGACGAGATCCCCGAGCTGTTCGCGAGCGCCGTCCGTGAGGCACACACCTCGTTCGGACGCGGCGAGTGCTTCGTCGAGCGGTATCTCGACAAGCCGCGCCATGTCGAGGCGCAGGTGCTCGCCGACACGCACGGCAACGTCGTTGTCGTCGGCACCCGCGACTGCTCGCTGCAGCGCCGGCACCAGAAGCTGGTCGAGGAGGCACCGGCGCCGTTCCTGACCGATGCCCAACGCGCGCAGATCCACCAGAGCGCAAAGGCGATTTGCCGCGAGGCCGGCTACCACGGCGCGGGCACGGTCGAGTACCTGGTCGGCGCGGACGGCACGGTGTCGTTCCTCGAGGTCAACACCCGGCTGCAGGTCGAGCACCCGGTGTCCGAGGCGACGACCGGCCTCGACCTGGTCCGCGAGCAGTTTCGCATCGCGTCCGGCGAGAAGCTGCGCCTCGTCGACGACCCGACGCCGCAGGGGCACGCATTCGAGTTCCGGATCAACGGCGAGGATCCCGGGCGCGGTTTTCTGCCCGCCCCCGGCGTCGTCACCCGCTACGTCGAGGCGGGCGGGCCGGGCGTGCGGGTCGACTCCGGCATCGAACCGGATTCGGTGATCGGCGGGGCGTTCGACTCGCTGCTCGCCAAGCTGATCGTGTGGGGGGAATCCCGCGACGAGGCGCTGGCGCGGTCGCGGCGCGCGCTCGCCGAGTTCGTCGTCGACGGCATGGCGACCGCGCTGCCGTTCCACCGTGCCGTCGTCGACGATCCCGCGTTCACAGCGCATCCGTTCCGGGTGCACACCCGCTGGATCGAGACCGAGTTCGTCAACGAGATCGCGCCGTTCGCCGGCGCTGCGACGGCTGCCGAGGATGCCGGCGACCGCGAGACCGTGGTCGTCGAGGTTGCGGGCAAGCGGCTCGAGGTCTCGCTGCCGGCCGGGTTCGGCGCAGGCGGGGGCGGGGGCGGCGCCAAGAAGGCGGCGCCGAAGCGATCAGCCGGCCGGAGGTCGGGCGCCGGCGCGTCCGGCGACTCGCTCACCGCGCCGATGCAGGGCACCATCGTCAAGATCGCGGTCAGCGACGGCGACGCGGTGGCGGCCGGCGACCTCGTCGTCGTCCTCGAAGCCATGAAGATGGAACAGCCGCTCAACGCGCACAAGGCCGGCACGATCACCGGCCTGGTGGCCGAAGTGGGTGCCGTGCTGTCCTCCGGCGCGGTGATCTGCGAGATCAAGGCTTGACCGGGCTGACACCCGACGGTCCGCCGCTGTCCGAGTCGTACAACCTGCTCCTGCCGATGCGCCGGGGCGCGGACCGGTTCGTGCTGAAGATCCACGCGGAGCGCGACGAATACCGCTACGAGGCCGCGGCCTTGCGCGCTTGGTCAGGCGTGCCGGCGGCCGTCCGCGTCATCGAGGACGACGGGCACTCGCTGCTGCTCGAACGCGCCGACGGCGTCTCGCTGGAGTCGACATGGGACGCCACCCGCGACGACGCCGACACGTACGCGCTCGCCGGCGTCATGCGTGAGCTGCGCGTGCCGTGCCCCGATGCCGGCCTGCCGCATGTCCGCGACTGGCTGGCTGCGCTACGCGTACCCCGGCCGGGCCTGCCGACCGATCGTGCGCGGACGATGGCCGACGACCTGCTCGCGTCCGCCGATGCGGATGTGCTGCTGCACGGCGACCTACACCATGGCAACGTGCTCCGCGACGCGTCCGGGCGGCTCACCGTCATCGACCCGAAGGGCGTGCTCGGCGATCCGGCGTTCGAGGTCAGCGCGATGCTGCGCAACCCGATGACCCGGTTCCTGGACGCACCGGATCCGGCGGCGCTCATTCAGCGCCGGCTCGACATCTGCGCGGACGTTCTCGGCACCGACCGCGACCGGTTGCGCGCCTGGGGCTACGTCGTCCAGGTGCTGTGCGCTGTGTGGGCCGGTGACGACGCCGACATGGCCGGCTACTGCCTGCGCTGCGCCGAGCTGATCAGTCGAAGCTGACCGCGCTGCGCGCCGTCTCGTCGACGTGCAGGGTGAAGACGTCCGGGCGCGCGTAGTGGCCGACGACGTCCAGGTCGTAACGGGCGCCGGCCAGCTCCGCGGTGTCGATCTGCGCGCACACGAGTCCCTCGCCGCCGATACGCGGCCCGGCCAGGACATCGCCAAGCGGACCGACGATGACGCTCCCGCCCGCGATCAACGGCCGGTCAGCGTCCCAGCCCTCGACCTCGACGCCGAGTTCTCGGGGCGAGGGCTGCACCTGGCAGGCGCTGACGACGAAGCACCGGCCCTCCTGCGCGATGTGCCGCATCGACGACTGCCAGACGTCGCGCTCGTCGACGGTGGGCGCGCACCAGATCTGGACGCCCTTGGCGTACATCGCCGCGCGCAGCAACGGCATGTTGTTCTCCCAGCAGATCGCCGCACCGGTTAGGCCCGCCGCCGTGTCGACGACCGGCAGCGTCGAGCCGTCGCCGAGACCCCAGATCAGCCGCTCACTGCCGGTGGGCATGAGCTTGCGGTGCTTGGCGACCAGGCCCCGGTGCGGATCGAAGAACAGCGCGGTGCAGTACAGGGTCGATCCGCCGCGTTCGACGACCCCGACCACCAGGCTGGCACCGGTGCGCTGAGACAGCCCGGCGAGCGCGTCGACCTCGGCGCCAGGAATGTCGACGGCGCCCGCGAAGTACCGTTCGAATGCCACGCGACCCTCGGGCAGCCGGTAGCCCACCCGCGTGCCGAATGTCTCGCCCTTGGGGTACCCGCCGAGCAGGGCCTCTGGCAGCACGACGAGATCGGCGTGCGCGGCGACGATCTCGTCCTGGTAGGTAAGGACGTTCTCGACTGTCGCCGCCGTGCCGGCGGGCGATGATCCGATCTGCAGTGCGGCGACGACGGACATGTTGGGCCAGCGTCCTTCCCTCGGGGACGCCCATTCTCGTGCGTCGCGGAGCACGATGTGCGTATGGGGACGAAGCGGCCGCCGCCCTGGCGCTGGCTGCTCTACGCCGTCGGCTTCGGCCTGCCCGAGCGCTACGACGACTGGGTGTTCCACGACCTCAACGACCGGGGCTGGCGGCGTCGCGAGGTCGCGCGGATCATGCTGCTGCCCATCCCCTTCATCGTGGGCGCGATGTTCCTGCCCGGCGACCTCGGGCTGCGGCTGATGACGGCGTCCTTCCTGGTGATCGGCCCGCTGTTCGTCGGCGCCGCCTATTCGAGCGAGTTCCGTGCGTACCGGTTGCGCCAGCACGGGCTGCTGCCGCCGTCCGGTCCCGATCCGGACTGAGTGGCCCCACGGCGCGGTAGCGTCCTGGCCGCTGGACCGCCAACCACGACGGAGGTCACGAGATGCCCGCACTCCCCTGGGTCAGCAAGACGCCGCCGGACGCCGACCAGGAGTACGTCGTCATGGCGTCGCGGCTGCCGCTGGCACGCCACCGGTACATCCCCGGGTTCCTGCGGGCGACGCGCTCCGTGCGGCAGCAACTCGCCGCCACCGACGGGCTCATCGGCTACGCCCTCGACGCGAAGGTGCTGAGCAAGACGTTCCTCACGCTGTCGGTGTGGCAGAGCCGCCAGGCGTTGGACGCGTTCAGCGCGGCAAATCCGCACAGCGCGCGAGTCGGCGAGATCCGCTCGCACATGCGTCCGACGACCTTCGTGTTCTGGACCTGCAAGGGCAGCGAGGTGCCGGTCAGCTGGGCCGAGGCGCGCCGCCGCCTGGCCGAACAGGCCGCGAAATAGGCCCGAACGGCGTTCGGTGACGGCGACGCCGGCTAGCCGGCCGGGATCCCGTTGGGAGGCGCCGCGGGCGGCGCGGTCGTGTACGGCGCGATCGGGCCGTCGCCATCGTCCGTGGTCATCGGCGTGCCGGACAGGACGAGCGCTCCGGACTGGATGGTGCCGACCTGGACGCCGGTGAAGCCGGCATGCGACGACGAGCTGTACCGGTACGGCGTGAGCCCCGGCCCGCTGATGCCGCCCTTCTCCAGCGCGTCGATCACGCCCTGCCGCGTCGGATTCTTGCCTGCCGCCCGCAGGACCTGCAGGAACGTGTACGCGTAGGCCATGCCGTAGACGACGTTGCCGTCGAACGGCAGCTTCGCGGCGTACTGGTCGTGCACCTTCTTGAACAGCGCGATCCAGGAGTTCGACGTGTCGCCGAGCGTCGGAAGGTACGTGTCGGTGACGATGCCCTCGATCAGCTGGGCGCCCTTGACCGATGCGCCGGCCTGCTTGGCGAAGGCCTCGAGCAGCCCGGAGACCGTGATCGGGTCCGACCCCACGTTCGACACCACCATGGTCGGGCTGAAGCCGAGCTTGAGCGACGTGAGCTTGAACAGCGCCGTGTACGCCGGGATCGTGAAGAGCACGACGACGTCCGGCTTCGCCCGGGCGATTGCCGAAACCTGCGCAGCCACGTCGGTGTTGCCTGGCTGGTAGGGCTGACGGCTCACGACGAGGCTCTGGTCGATGTGCTTGTCGAGACCCTTCATGCCGTCCCGGCCGAAATCGTCGTCCTGGTAGAAGTACGCGACCTTCTTGCCGGCGAAGTTCTTCGTGATGTAGTCGCCGAGGATCTTGCCCTCGACTACGTAGTCCGGCTGCCAGCCGAACGTGTACGGGTGCGCCTTTGGCTGGTCCCAGCAGCTGCATCCGGACGCGACGAACAGGTCCGGCACGCGCTCGCCGTTCAGGAAGTCGACGACCTTGGTGTGGGTCGGCGTGCCGAGCGCGCCGACCACCGCGAACACCTTGTCCTGTAGGACGAGCTGCTTGGTCAGCGTGACGGTCTGCGTCGG
>DASXRA010000118.1:0-3186 GCA_036506855.1 Jatrophihabitantaceae bacterium | reverse complement strand
GATTCGTGGCGGCCGTTGTTCGAGTTGCTCGCCAGCACCGGCTTGCGGATCTCCGAGGCGATCGCACTGCGCCTCACGGACGCCGACCTCGAGGCCGAGCAGCCGCGGATCCATGTGCGCCGCGCGATCGTCGCCGGGCAGCTCACCGGCCCGAAGTCCCGCCACGGCCGGCGCACGATCCCGATCAGCCGTCGCCTCGCCGAGAAGCTGCAACCGCTCACGACAGATCGCGCAGCGAGCGAGCTGTTGTTCGTCGGCGCCCACGGCGCTGCGCTGCGCCCCGGCAATCTGCGCTACCGCGTGATGATCCCCGCAGCGCAGCGCGCCGGAGTGCCCTGGGCCCGCTTCCACACCCTGCGCCACACCTGCGCTGGGCTTCTCATCGATGAGGGCGCCAGCCCACTCTGCCTGCAGCGCTGGATGGGCCACCACTCCGCCGCCTTCACCCTGGACACCTACGGACACCTGATCGGCGACAGCCTCGGGCGGTCCCTCGATCTCGCTGAATAGCACGACGAATCCGCTCACGTGGTGCTCGCGAACACAGCTCCGGCGGAGAGGTGCGGACTCGAACCGAGAACACCACGATTTTCACATGTGCGGCCCTGTTTCTGCGTCCGGCCTATTTGCGGGGCTTTCTGCTGATTTCAGCGCGCCGCGGGTCCCCAGGTTTTACCGCACTTTGCGGGCGTTTGCCGTACGAAAAGGCCCACGGTCGGGCCCGTGGGCCTTTTCACGAGACCTTCAGTTGAGCAATGCCGCGTGCCATCTGTGCCCATGATCCCAATTGCTTGCGCCCGGTCGGTGAGTAGTCGCGATGGTTGGTGCATTCCGGTCTGCCTGGCGAACCCGCGACCATGTGCACGGAGCTCGTGTCGAGGAATGTGCAAGGCGCCGCGGGGGCGATTCAGCCGCTGCCTGGCGACGACGTCCAGGTGCCGAGAACCATGAGCGTCTTGGTGCCGACGACCTTGCCGCTGCGGCGTAGGCGGTCGATGACGCGCTTGAGGTCCTCGACGTCCTTGACGCGCATCCAGACGAGCGCGTCGGGGTCGCCGGCGATCGTGAAGACGGCGCGGACCTCGGGGATGTCCCTGGCGATCGCGGAGATCTCGTCGACCTTCGTGGTGCCAGCGAAGCGCAGCTCGCAAAACGCCTCAAGCGGGCGGCCGAGCTTGGTGTGGTCCACGGTGATCGTGTAGCCGGTGATGACGCCGCGCTCCTCGAGGCGATCGATGCGGCGCTTCACCGCCGGGGCCGAGAGGCTGACCTGTCGCGCGATGTCGGCCAGCGAGCGCCGCGCGTCGGTCTGCAGCAGGTCGATGATCTCCAGATCGGTTCCGTCCATGTTTCGAATCGTAGGTCAATCGAGACCTAGCGTTCGATTCTTGCGTCTGATAGGCGAACTGCGGCTAATCGGTGGCGCGGCGGGCCCCGGCACGGTCAAGTGCGCGTGTGACGTCCGTTGCGCCAACCGATGCTGCGCCAGCAGTCGACCTGTCGACGCTGGGCGCCGTGCAGCGGCGCGTGCTGTGGCTGGCGACGTCGATCGTGCACCACGCCAACAAGGTGCGCGCGACACCCTCGGGCGTGAAGGTCGGCGGCCATCAGGCGTCGTCGGCGTCGATGGTCTCGATCATGACCGCGCTGTACTTCGCGCACCTGCGCGGGCCCGACCGGGTGAGCGTGAAGCCGCACGCATCCCCGGTTCTGCACGCGATCAACTACCTGCTCGGCCGCCTGGATCCGAAGTACCTGACCGAGCTGCGCGCGTTCGGCGGACTGCAGTCCTACCCATCGCGGTCGAAAGACCCGGACCCGGTCGACTTCTCGACGGGCTCGGTCGGGATCGGCGCGACGGCGACGCTGTGGAGCGCGCTCGCGCACCGCTATGTCGCCGGGCACTTCGACGTGCCGCAGGGCGGCCGCCAAGTCGCGTTGCTCGGCGACGCCGAGCTCGACGAGGGCGCGATCTGGGAGGCGCTCGTCGACCCGATGGTCCCGCGGCTGGGCGAGGTGCTGTGGATCGTCGACCTCAACCGCCAGTCGCTGGATCGCGTCGTCCCGGACATCGCGGCCGGGCGCATCGGGTCGATGTTCGAGGCCGCCGGCTGGCAGACGATCACCGTCAAGTACGGGCGGCGGCTGCGCGAGCTGTTCGCGCGCGACGGCGGCGAGGCGCTGCGCCGGCGCATCGACCTGATGAGCAACGAGGAGTTCCAGCGCCTGCTGCGCCTGCCCGCCGACGCGTTGCGCCAGCGGCTGACGGGCAAGAGCCGCGCGCTGGCCAAGCTCGTCGGCGAGCTCGACGACGCGGAGATCCACGCGGCGCTGCGTGACCTCGGCGGGCACGACCTGCACGACTTGCTCGACGCGTTCCGCGAGGCCGACGCGGCGACCGATCGCCCGTCGGTGGTGTTCGCCTACACGATCAAGGCGTGGTCGCTGCCGACCCAGGGCCACCCCGCCAACCACTCGGCACTGCTGTCGGCCGAGCAGTGGACGCAGCTCGCCGCCGATCTCGGCGCGTCCGCGGAGGACCCGTGGGCGCTCTTCACTGAGGACAGCGCGGAGGCCGCGCTGTGCCGCGACGCCGCCGCGCGGCTGGCGCGCGACGAGCGCCCGCGCCGCGAGCCACCGTCCGTCCCCGCCGCGGTCGGGCGCGAGCACCGGGGGACGGCGTCGACGCAGCAGGCGTTCGGGCGCTTCTTCGTCGACCTCGCCCACAACGCCCCCGAGGTTGCCGACCACGTCGTGACCGTCTCGCCGGACGTCGCGTCGTCGACGAACC
The DNA here is from genome assembly GCA_036506855.1 of Jatrophihabitantaceae bacterium. Classification (GTDB taxonomy): domain Bacteria; phylum Actinomycetota; class Actinomycetes; order Mycobacteriales; family Jatrophihabitantaceae; genus DASXRA01. The sequence goes on along the minus strand of DASXRA010000118.1, from coordinate 395 downwards.
TCGGCGGCTGGATCAACCGCGCCGGCATCTTTTACATGGGCGATCGCATCGACTGGTTCGCCGACGACTCCGAGACGGCGATCCACTGGCGCGAGTCCGAGCACGGGCAGCACATCGAGCTTGGCATCGCCGAGGGGAACCTCGTCGGCGTGCTCGGCGAGCTGGGCGCGACGTGGTCGCGCGACGGCCAGCCGCTGCTGCCGATCGGCACGATCTACGACCCGTTCGTCAACCGCGCGCTGGAGCCGTGGTCGTTCGGAATGTACGCCGGCGGGCAGTCGATCCTCGTCGGCACGCCGTCCGGCGTGACGCTGGCGCCGGAGGGCGGCGCCCACCAGTCGATCATCACGCCGTCGGTCGGACTGGAGCAGCCCGGCTGCGTCTCCTGGGAACCG
>DASXRA010000117.1:0-2746 GCA_036506855.1 Jatrophihabitantaceae bacterium | reverse complement strand
GACCGGGCCTGCTTCAAGGTCCATCCCGAGCTCGTGGACGACCTGGTCGGCCACGCCGTGCGCTGCCACATCGAGCCGTCCGACCGGCGCAGAATCTTCCGCGACGACATCTCGACCAAGCTGAGCTGAGCAGGAAGAGGGTTCAGGCATGACGGACGACATCAGCGCGAGCGCCGGCACGCCGGCAACGGACGTTGCCTTCGCGCCGCAGGACACGCCGAATCCCGCGGCGGACGACGACCCCGAGGCGCTGCTCCGCGTCGACCAGGTCCGCAAGCATTTCCCGATCCGGCGCGGCGTCTTCTTCAAGCGCCAGGTCGGCTCGGTGAAGGCCGTCGACGGCGTCTCGTTCACGCTGCGTCGTGGTGACACGCTCGGGCTCGTCGGTGAGTCCGGCTGCGGGAAGTCGACGATCGGCCGGGTGATCACCAAGCTGCACGAGCCGACCAGTGGATCGATCCGCTTCGACGGCCGCGAGCTCGCGCACCTGAACGTCTCGCAGATGCGCCCGATCCGGCGCGACATCCAGATGATCTTCCAGGACCCGTTCTCCTCGCTGAATCCGCGGCACACGATCGGCACGATCGTCGGGGCGCCGTTCAAGATCCAGGGGACGAAGACCGAGCACGGCATCAAGGCCGAGGTGCAGGCCCTGCTCGAGCGCGTCGGACTCAACCCGGAGCACTACAACCGGTACCCGCACGAGTTCTCCGGCGGGCAGCGGCAGCGGATCGGTGTCGCGCGGGCGATCGCGCTGCGGCCGAAGCTGATCGTCTGCGACGAGCCGGTCTCGGCGCTCGACGTGTCGATCCAGGCCCAGGTCGTCAACCTGCTCGAGGATCTGCAGAGCGAGTACGACCTCGCCTACATCTTCGTGGCGCACGACCTGTCCGTCGTGCGGCACATCTCCGACCGGGTTGCGGTCATGTACCTGGGCAAGCTGATGGAACTGGCCGAACGCGATGTCCTGTACGGCGCGCCGCTGCACCCGTACACCCACGCGCTGATGTCGGCGGTGCCGACGCCTGACCCGGCCAAGGAGGCCAAGCGCCCGCGCATCCTGCTCAAGGGCGACCTGCCCAGCCCGATCAACCCGCCGCCCGGCTGCGTCTTCCACACCCGCTGCCCGAAGTACCGCGACCAGCTCGGCGACTCCGACCAGGAACGCTGCCGCACCGTCGTCCCGCCGTTCGAGCTGAAGGCCGCCGGCCACTTCGCGGCCTGCCACTTCCCGGAGGTACGCCGCGACATCGTCGCCCCGGACGCCACGAACGTCGCCGCCTCGGCCGCAACCGCGTCACCGCCACTCTCTGCCGATTAGCTATTGTCACGCGTCGTGAGTACGCCGTCGCGCCGCCTGCTGACCGTCCACGCGCATCCGGACGACGAGTCGATCGGCACCGGCGCGACGATGGCCTACTACGTGGCTGCCGGCGTACAGGTGACCCTGCTGACCTGCACGCTCGGCGAGGAGGGTGAGGTTCTCGCGCCTGACCTCGCCGGGCTGTCTGCCGACGCCGCCGACCAGCTCGGTGGCTACCGCATCGGCGAGCTGGCGGCGGCGATGACACATCTCGGCGTCACCGACCACAGGTTCCTCGGTGGCCCGGGTCGCTTTCGCGACAGCGGCATGATGGACACCCCGGCCAATGCGAAGCCCCGCGCATTCTGGCGCGCCGCGGACGACAAGGCGGTGTTCGACGAGGCGGTGGCTGCCGCCGTCGAGGTGATCCGCGAGATACGCCCGCAGGTGGTCGTCACCTACGACCCGAACGGCGACTACGGGCATCCGGACCACATCATGGCGCACCGGGTCGCCATGGCCGCAGTCGACGAGGCGGGGCGGGCGTCCTACAGCGCGGACGGTGCGCCGTGGCAGGTCGCCAAGGTGTACTGGACGTGCGTGCCACGCTCGATGCTGCGGCGCGGCTTCGACGCTCTCAAGGAGTCCGCGTCGTCCTTCTTCGGTGTCGACCGAGTCGAGGATCTGCCGTTCGGTGTCGAGGACGACGAGGTCACGACGGTGATCGACGCGACCGGCTTCGGCGAGGCCAAGCTCGCCGCCCTGGCCGCGCACGCCACCCAGATCACCCTCGACGGGCCGTTCTTCGCCCTGTCGAACCGGCTCGGGCGCGAGGTGCTCGCCGTCGAGCATTTCCGGCTGGCGCAGGGTGAGCTGGGCCCCGACCGGGATGCGCAGGGCCTGGAGACCGACCTGTTCAGCGGAACGGACGCGTGAGCAAGCCGGCGCCACGGACGCCGGCCGCGTCTTCGTCGGCTCGGCCGGCTCGGCCCGCTCGCGAGCCGCTCGGCGTGCTGGAGATAGCCGGCATCGTGCTGTGCTGCGCCACCGCCGTGCTCGCCGGCATCATCTCGGTGCTGTTGACCCCGCTGTACTGGGGCAGTTCCCTGGTACCGCTGGCGGTGGTCCTCGCCGCGATCAGCAATGTCGTCCTGCCGATGCTCGCATTACGGCTCGGCAGATCGGCCTTGGCTGCTGCGCTGCCGTTCGGCGCCTGGCTGCTCACCGTCATCGTGCTCGGCATCTCGCGTCCCGAAGGCGACGTGCTACTCCCCGGCGGCAACGACGGACAGCCATGGGTGACCTACGGGATGGTCCTGGCAGGCGGCGTCGCCGGCGCGCTGACCCTGATGGTGCGCGGGCTCGCGATCCCGCGCCCGACCTCGAGCGATCCGGCTAGCGATCCGGCGGCGGGCCCGGCTGGGTCGGCGGGCCCGGAAGGTT
>DASXRA010000116.1:0-2530 GCA_036506855.1 Jatrophihabitantaceae bacterium | reverse complement strand
GGCTCGGGCGCGAGGTGCTCGCCGTCGAGCATTTCCGGCTGGCGCAGGGTGAGCTGGGCCCCGACCGGGATGCGCAGGGCCTGGAGACCGACCTGTTCAGCGGAACGGACGCGTGAGCAAGCCGGCGCCACGGACGTCGGCCGCGCCTTCGTCGGCTCGGCCGGCTCGGCGCGCTCGCGAGCCGTTCGGCGTGCTGGAGATAGCCGGCGTCGTGCTGTGTTGCGCCACCGCCGTGCTCGCCGGCATTCTTGCGGTGCTGCTGACGCCGCTGTACTGGGGCAGTGCCCTGGTACCGCTGGCGGTGGTGCTCGCCGCGATCAGCAATGTCGTCCTGCCGATGCTCGCGCTGCGGCTGGGCAGATCGGGTTTGGCTGCCGCGCTGCCGTTCGGCGTCTGGCTGATCACCGTGATCGTGCTGAGCATCACGCGCCCCGAAGGCGACGTGCTGCTGCCCGTCGGCCCCGCGGCCCAGTACCTGGTGACGTACGGGATGGTGCTAGCGGGCGGCGTCGCCGGCGCGCTGACGCTGATGGTGCGCGGGCTCGCGATCCCGCGCCCGACCTCGAGCGATCCGGCTAGCGATCCGGCGGCGGGCCCGGCTGAGCCGGCGGGCCCGGAAGGTTCGCCGCGGGCGCGTCGGTGAACGGCGCGCGGTTGGCCTCGTTCAATGCCTCCTGGACGGCCGCGACGGCTGCTGGCGGGAGGTCCGTCTCGACCAGCTCCGCACCGGGGAACCGGGCGAGTTCGCGTTGCAGGTCGGCCACGGACAGGTGGCTGACGAGCAGCGCCAGCCCGGTGCGTCCGGGCGGCACGACGGTGCGCAGCTGGTCGATCGTGGCGTCCTTGATGCCGGTGTCGACGAGCTTCGCGTAGAGCGCGCCGCCGCCGGCTGTGGCGGCTCCCGCGACGAGCCCGCCGATCGGCCCGCCGAAAATCGTGCCGAGCAACAGGCCCCAGACCCCGCCGCCGAGTGCGCCGCGCTTCGCGGTGACGTCGGTGGTCTCGGTGACCCGCGACGTGCCGTCGGCATCGCGGCGGACGAACACGGCGTCGTGCATCTGCAGCTCGTTGCTCTTCTGCAGCCGGACGGCGCTGAGCAGGAACTCCTGCGCCTTGAGCTGGTCGTCGAAGGAGATGACGAGCAGCTTCTGATTGGTCGGCTCGGGCATGTCGCTCAGCCTAGGGGACTGCACGCGGCGCGGTGGGCTCGGTGCGGTAACGGTAGGTGTGGTGCCGCCAGTAGCGCAGTCGCTCGTACAGCGCGACGGCGGCCTGGTTGTCGGCGGTCACCTGCAGGTAACTGCGGGTGGCCCCGTGCTGCTCGACGGCCCACCGGCACAGCGCCGACATGACGGCCGTGGCCAGGCCCCGCCGGCGCCACCCGGGGTCGACCTCGACCGCGGTCACGCCGAGCCAGCCGTCGTCCACCGCACCGCGTCCGATCGCGAGGACGCTGCCGTCGCGGCGCAGTTCGGCGAAGGCCACCCGGTCGTGGCGGAGCAGGATGTCGCGGGCGATCGCCGGTGTCTTGCCGTCGCGGTAGCGGGCCATCCAGGCGGCGTCGGGCGCATCGACGATCCGTACCTCGCCCGCGTCCGGCAGGCCGGCCCGCAGTACGTCGAGTCGAGCCACGAGCACGAGCACGTCCGGATCGGCCGGCCAGCCGCGTGCGGCCAGTTCGGCGTCCAGCAGGTGGCGTACCGGCAGCGGGACCTGGACGCGCAGCGGCAGACCTCGCTCGGCGTACCAGGCGCGGGCGGCGTCCAGGGTTTCGTCCAGCGAGTCGACCGGCGGGTGCAGGGGCAGCGCGGTGTTCGCCCGGCCGGTGAAGCCACCACTCGCGCGCAGCAGCCAACCGGCCCGCTCGTCGGTGTCCTCGGCACGCCACCCTCGGGCACACACCGATTCGAGCGCGAGGATGTCAGCGCGCGACGGCGCGACGATTTTGGCGGCCGTGATCTGGCGCAGCGGAATGCGCAGCTCACCGGTCCTCGTCTCGACGATTGCGGCATCGGCGGACAACCCGCTGAGATCGCCTACTACGTCGGTCAGCGGCGGCCGCGGCGGCTCGCTCGCGTCCAGCGCATGCCGGATGACGACGCGCTGCCCGACCCAACCCGGTTCCAGCACGAGCGGCATACTAGGGCGGAGCAACGCAGCACCGCCGTACAACCCGATTCCCGCCCGGAGGACCGCAGTGACCTACGTGATCGCCGAGCCGTGCGTCGACGTCCTCGACAAGGCATGCATCGAGGAGTGCCCTGTCGACTGCATTTACGAAGGCGGGCGAATGCTCTACATCCACCCCGACGAATGCGTCGACTGCGGTGCGTGCGAGCCGGTCTGCCCGGTCGAGGCGATCTTCTACGAGGACGATCTGCCGGACAAGTGGCGTGACTACACCCAGGCGAACGTCGATTTCTTCGACGAGCTGGGTTCACCGGGCGGAGCGGCCAAGGTCGGCCGCGTCGACAAGGACCCGAGTCTCATCGCCAGCCTGCCGCCCCAAGCCGCCGAGCATTAGCTGATC
>DASXRA010000115.1:0-5853 GCA_036506855.1 Jatrophihabitantaceae bacterium | reverse complement strand
GCCGATGGTGCTTGCGGTTCGCGAACGGGGCGTGGGTCGTCCGATCGTCCTGCTGCCGTGGTTCGGGCTGGACGGTGGCGTCACAGAACTCGCCTTCGAGCCCGCTTTCGCCGAGCCGCCCGTCGCCGGCCGGCTGCCGTTCGAGCAGCCCGAGACGTTCGCCGGTCTCGTCCGCGACTGGCTCACGAGGTCAACGAGATCCAGGCCTGCCGGTTGAGCGAGGCAGTATCGCTGACCATCAGGCCCGAGCCCGACAGCGTCCACAGGTCGTCGCCGATCACCAGCGCTCGCGTGACGCCGGCGCGGTACGGGTCCGCCGCAGAGGTCGGATGGGTGATCGTGCCCTTGACCGCGATGCCCGAGTCGGAGATGTGCAGCACCAGCGCGCCCGGGCTCTGCTCACCGTCGCTCCACGCATTCACGGGCAGCACCGCGAGACCGGACTTCGGCCAGTAGAGGAATGCGTGCGGGTCGGTCTCGGCACCGGACGCGTTGTCCGGCTGCACCAGCCGGGCTTGCCGGCGCGGATGCGCCGGGTCGCTGACGTCGAACAGCGAGACCTGCAGGCCGGTCGGGCGCCCGTGCGTGGTCGCCTCCTGGCCGATGCCGATGAGGCGCCCGTCGGCTGCCGGATGCAGGTAGGCCGAGTAGCCGGTGAGTTCGAGCTCTCCTGCGACGCGCGGCGCCGTCGGGTCGCGCAGGTCCAGCGTGTACAGCGGGTCCATCTGCTGGAACGTCACCACGTAGCCGACCGGGCCGATGAAGCGCACCGAGTAGATCCGCTGATCCTTGCCCAGGCCTTCGACCTCACCGACCTTCGCCAGGGTGTCCGCGCGCAGCTCGTACACCGAGCTCGACGACGTGCTCGACGTGTGGCTCTGCCGCGGCTCGTCCGCGATCGCATCGCCGGACGTCGTGGCAACCCGCAGGTACCCGTCGTAGTCCGAGAGCGAGTACTGGTTGAGCAGCCGGCCGGCGACCTTGCCCGAGGCGACGTATCGCGGTGCGCCCGAGCCGGTGATGTCGAAGCGGTGGATCTCGGTCTGCTCGGCGGGCAGCTTCGGCGCCTTGGGCACGGTCTGCGGGACGCCGACGCCCTGGTCCGGAACGCCCTTGATCGGGCCACCTGGGTTCGGCGCCATCGGACCGCCGAACATCGGCGTGATCCACCAGCGGGGGTTGCTGGCGACATAGAGACTCGTCGTATTGGCGTACACGGTGTCGCCGTCCGCGGCCAGGCTGATCGGCGACGTGTCGTCGAGGCTCTTGGCGAGATTGACGCTGTACACGGTGAGCATCGACGTGCCGGTGTAGTCCACCGGATGGCTGACTCGCTCGCACGGCACGGACCTGGTCGACGCCGTCCCGTTCGGGTCGATGACCTGGTATTGCGGCAACCAGTCGCGCAGCGGAGCCTTGCGCACGGCGGCGCGGTTGCGCTTGAGCTGATCCTGCGCTGTGGTGCGTCCCGTCCACTGCGGGAAGACGATGCGGGGCTGGCTGCGAACGACGAGCCGCACCGTCGAACCGACCAGCCGCGCGTCGACGTAGGAGCCACTCGGGGTCAGCGAACCGATGATCTTCGGCTGACCGGACAGGTCGACCAGCACGTACTTCGCCGCGGACGTGAACGGCCGGGCAGGACCGGGCGGCTGCATCGCCTCGACCATGGACTGGTTGAGGATGACCAGTGCCCGATCGCCCTGCACGAGCAGGTCGGACGTGCCCCACGGCTGCTCGGAGTCGGTCAGCTTGAGCGATCCGGTGATCTTGCGGGCCGCCGCGTCGATGACTCTCAGCACGCCGTTCTCGACCGTGACGATGCGGTTGCCGTCGGACTTGATCAGGTCGGGCTCGTCAGCTCCGGCCTCGTGGTCGTTCGTGGTCGAGTGCTCGGGCGTCGCCTGCGCGGCCCTGGATTCGGCGCCCATTGCGCCCGGTGCGGCCGGCGCGAGCCCGCCGTCCGCCATGATCGGACCGCCGTCTGGCTGGCCGATCCCATACGGACCGACGTTCTCCGCGGTCTGCCGGCGTAGCCCGGCGAGCATGTCCGCACAACTGGTGTAGGCCACGAGCTTCACGCCGCCGGCCACTCCGCTCGGCGCCGGCCCGATGGTCACGTGGTGTTCCCTGCCGGTCGACGAAGCGATCGACACCAGCACGACGGTTGCCACCAGGAGCGCGCCTGCGCGAATCCAGATCCTCATACCCGGTCAACGCGACAAGTAGCCGACCGCGTTGTCCGCCGTCATTCGCGAATCCCGATCGCCTCGACCGGGTTGATCCGTAGCACGCGCCGGATCGGCACCACAGTTGCCAGCGACCCGAGCAGGACCGTCCCGCCGATCACCGCGGCCCAGCCGGCGACCGGGATGTAAGGCACCGCGCTCCCCGTGACAGCCTTGACCATCGGCACGAGTGTCGCTGCGGCGATCACCACGCCGACGACCACGGCAAGGCTGAGCAGCAGCGCCTGCTCGAGGCGGACCATGCGCAGCACCTGCAGCCGGGTCGTCCCGGCCAGCGCAGCGTCGCGAGCTCGCGGCGGCGGCCCAGCGCCGCTGTTACCAATGTGTTCACGGCGGCGATCACCACGTAGACGAGCAGGACACCGATGATCACCTGGTTGGTCCACGCGTTCTGCTCGATGTTCCGGTCGAGGACGGCCTGGTAGCCACTGCGGCTCACCACCGCGGCGCCCGGCGCGAGGCCGTCGACCTCGCGCGCCAGCGCGGCGGTGACCCGCGAGCGATCCGCCACGCGCGTGCTGACCAGGACGGCACTGTCGTAGCCGTCGGTGTGCGCGCGCAGCAGGTCCGCGGGGACGGTCAGCGCGGCGAAGCCGAGGCCACGCGTGTAGATCGCGGCGACACGCAGCGCGGTGGGCGTCCCGTCACCGAACCAGCCGTGGAACACGTCGCCGACGTGCAGCCCTGCCGCGTCGGCGGTGAGCCGGTCGACCGCCACGGCGTTGCCGCTCAGGTCTGCGAGCGTGCCGCTGACGACGCCGAGGTCCATCGTGCGGTTGAGCCCGTCGGTGTCGACGCCTTGCGCGGTGAGCTCGGTCGAGCCGTCGTATGCCCCGATGACCGTGCCGCGGATGACTCCGGTCGCGGCGATGACTCCGGGCACGCCGCGAACGGCGGCCGCCACGGCGTGCGGGAGCCCGTCACCTGGTGGCGTGACGACCTCGTCGGCCAGCAGACCGGCGCGATTCTGCTGCGCCGCCCGATGCTCGATCGACGTCTGCAGGAACCACATCGACCCGCCCAGGCCGACTGCGAGTACGAGGGCGCTAATTACCGCGGAGAGCCGGCGGGCGGATGCGGCGGTGTTCGCGGCGGCGAGACGTCCGGTGACGCCGGCCCGGCGCAGCGCAACTCCGGTCACCGCGGCCGCGCCGCGGATCAGCCAGACGGCGAGCAGCGCCACTGCGGTCACGAGCGTGGCCACGACCCCAACGGCGACCCCCACCGCGCCGTCGCCGGTGACGTTCATGGACACGACCGAGAGCGTGATGCCGCCGCCCACCGCGACGACACCGAGGAAGCCGCGGACCAGGCCGAGCCGTCGCCGTTCGACGGACGCCTCGACCAGCGCCTCGGTAGGCCGGATCCGGCTGGCACGCAGGCTGGCCACCCACGCCGCGATGACCGCAATGAGCAGCCCGGACGCGACAGCCACGAGCGGCGGCAGCCACGAGACGTGCACCGTGAAACTCGACGGCGTCATCCCACGGGCCACGAACTGGTCGCGCAGCCAGTGGACCGCCCCGAAGCCCGCCCAGACGCCGGATGCGCCTGCCAGCAGGCTGAGCATGACCGCCTCGCGCACGACCATGCGCCGCACCTGGCGAGGCGTAGCCGCAATCGCACGCAGCAGAGCGATGTCGCGATGCCGTTGCTGGACCGACAGCCCCACCGTCCCGGCGATGACGAGCACGGCGATCAACAGCGTGCATCCGCCGAAGACACCGGGCAGGGCGACGGCCAGTTCGCGTGCGCGGCCGACGTCGGGGGTTTCGGCCAGCCCGCGATCGGATCCGGTGAAGACGCGGGCGAAGGCGCCGTCCGCGTCGGCGCGCACCGGCGGAAGAAGCGCGCTGACCGCGTGCGCGAGCATCCTGGCGTCGACGCCGGGCTCGGCGATCACGCCGATCACGTCGGCCGTCGCGGGATGACCGGCGACGACGCGAGCCTCGGCATCGGTCAGGAATACGGTGGCCTCGGGTGGTCCACGTCCCTCCGGCGCCACGATCCCGCTCACCGTGAACGCGCTGACGCCGCCGGGAAGCATCAGGCTTATCCGGCTGCCCGGGCGCGCGCCGATGGGTGCCGCGATCGACATGTCGAGAGCGACCTGGCCGTTGGACGCCGGGGCGGTCCCGGATCGCAGCGTGAACGGAGCGAGCACGGCCGCCGACCACGGGTGTGCGGCGGCGGGCACGCCGACTCCGGCCGCCATCACCTGCACGCGCACCGCGGTGTCGGCGACGGCGGTGCGAACACCCGGCAGCGCGGCCGCTCGCTGCGCCAGCCCCGCGTCGACGGGCCCGCGCGCGGGCAGTGGTGAGCGCTCCGCCTCACGGTCCTCGCCACGACCCTGGACGATGCGCAGGTCGGTGCTCGCCACCAGCAGCGTGCTGGCGGCGTAGCGCTGCGGGGTGCCGTGATAGCGCAGCCCCGACTCGAGCAGCACGCCGCACGCGGTGACGACCGCAACGCCGAAGCACAGCGCGATCAGCGTGGCGAGCGCGCTGGCCGGACGCATGCGCAGCATCCGCCAGGCCAGCCTCACCATCGCGGCGCGCTCGCTGCCATCGGTCGGGGACGGGCTTGAGTGAGCGACTCGGCGATGGCGTCCACGCCCGGGGCCGGCACATCGTCCGCGATCATGCCGTCGGCGAGGACGACGACACGGTCTGCATACGACGCCGCGACCGGGTCGTGCGTGATCATCACGACGGTCTGCCCGGTGCGGTCGACCGCGTCACGCAGCAGGCCCATCACGTCGGCGGCGGTGCGCGAGTCCAAGGCGCCGGTCGGCTCGTCGCAGAAGATCACGTCGGGACGGACAGCTAAGGCACGGGCGATCGCCACCCGCTGCTGCTGGCCTCCGGACAGCTGCGCCCGCCGGTGCCGCATCCGATCGGCGATGCCGACCCGCTGCACCACCTCGGCCAGCCAGCGCCGGTCCAGGCGAGTGCCGGACAGCCTGGCCGGCAGCAGGACGTTCTCCCGCACGCTCAGCGCCGACACCAGGTTGAACGCCTGGAAGACGAATCCGATCCTGGTCCGGCGCAACTTCGTCAGCGCCGTCTCCGACAGACCGCCGAGGTCGGTGTCGCCGAGCTGAACGGCTCCCGAGGTCGGCCGGTCCAGGCCTGCGGCGCAGTGCAGCAGTGTGTGCTCTTGCCCGAACCGGATTGGCCCATGACCGCGGTGAACGTGCGCCGCGCGAACTCCGTGCTGATGCCGTCGAGCGCGGTCACTGCCGAGCCGCCGTGCCCGTACGCCTTGCGCACGTCTCGTAGGGATACCGCCGCTCCGTCACGTTCGGCCGCTGCCTGCACCTCGCCCGCCTCCCATTCGCGTCGTCTCTGACGCTATGGACGGGTGGGCACGCCCGCGATGGAGCTAACTCCCCGCCGAGGGTGGGCCTAGCACCAGTGCATCCCCGCTCGGCGGCGCAGCAGAGCAGCCGTGGATCGTCATACCCCACCTGGCCGCTACGGCTCCGAGGCTCGGTCAGCGCATGATCATGTCGCGTTCGACTGTGCGCTGGGCGGGGCCTGCGCTGCCAAACGCGACATGATCATGGACGATCGCGACTTCGAGCCGCGCCGGAGTCACC
>DASXRA010000114.1:0-2605 GCA_036506855.1 Jatrophihabitantaceae bacterium | reverse complement strand
CCTCGGCGACGCCGAGATTGAGATGGAACGGCATGCACGACACGACGGCGTCGGCGCCCTTGAGAGCCGCTCGCACCGCGCTGGGGTCGCGGACGTCCAGGGTGGCCGTCTCGAACGGCAGGTCGTCGCGTCCGAGCGCGTCATAGGCCGTGATCGTGAAGCCGGAATCGTCGAGCAGGCAGGCGACCAGCTCGCCCACCTTGCCGAGGCCGATGACCCGCACCGAGCTGATCACGCGCTCGCCCCCTTCACTGTCGTTAATGATTCTCCCCAGTATGCCGTAAGTTCTTCTTATGGCCAGTTCTGGGTCCACGTTGGACGCGGGGCGCCTGCTGATGCTGCGTGAGGTGGCGCTGCGCGGCACGATCGCGGCGGCGGCCCGCTCTCTCGGGCTTACCCCTTCGGCCGTGTCGCAGCAAGTGGCCGTGCTCGAGCGCGAGGCCGGCGTCGCGCTGCTCGACCGGTCGCCACGAGGCGTCGCGCTCACCGGCGCCGGGCATGCGCTCGCCGCGCGAGCGGCGTCGATCGTCGACGTCCTGGCCTCGGCGCGGGCGGACATCGATCGCATATCCGGCGCAGTGACCGGTCCGGTCGCAGTGGCTGCGGTGGCCAGCGCTGCAGCGACCCTGGTCTCGGCCGCGGTGGTCGGGCTCCGCACGCGTGAGCCCGGCGTCGACGTGTCAGTGGTCGTCGCCGAGCCTGCGCACGCGCTGCGCATGCTGCTCGCCGACGACGCCGACATCGCGGTGGTGGACGAGTACGACTACGTCCCGCTGGCATTGCCCGACTACCTGCTCGGACGCGAGCTGTGCGCCGAGAAGCTGGTCGTCGTGTCCGCTCCGGGCGTGCTCGGCCAGCGCAGTGGTGCGTCGCTGGCGTCGCTGATGTCGGAGGACTGGGTGATGCCACCAGACGACGCCGCTTGCGGGCTGGCGGTCCGGTCCGCGTGCCGGGCCGCGGGGTTCGAGCCGCGGGTGCGCTGGGAGACCGACGATCTGCTGCTGCTCGTCCGCGCCGTCGCCGCTGGCCACGGCATCGCCGTACTGCCGCGGCTGGCTGTCGTCGACGGCATCGCGGACGTCGACGTGCGCCCGTTGCGGTCACCGCCGCTCCGCCGGCGGATCACAGCGGTGACCCGGTCGAGTGCGTCGTCGCGTCCCGTCGTCGAAGCTGTCCTCGACGCATTGGCCGACGCGGCCCGCTGACTCGAGCGGTTGCGCGGCCGACGACGATGGGCACGTGATCGAGATACGGCGGGTGAGTGCCGATGAGTGGCAGCTGCAGCGCGACGTTCGCCTGTCTGCACTGCGCGATACGCCGGCCGCGTTCGCGTCGACGTACGAGCAGGAGGTCGCATTCGGCGAGAACGAGTGGCGTGCCCGCGCGCGCAACGGTCTGTTCGTCGCCCTCGACGGCCCGGCGCCCGTCGGGCTCGCCGCCGGATTCCGCGACCCGGCCGCCGCGGCACACCACCGCGAACTGGTCTCCGTGTGGGTCGCGCCCGAGTTTCGCGGTCGCGGTATCGCGGGCGGGCTGGTGGACGCGGTCGCGGCGTGGGCACGCGACGACGGTGCTCGCGAGCTCGCATTGTGGGTCGTCATCGACAACGGCTCTGCGCGGGCGTCCTACGAGCGGGCCGGGTTCATGAGCACGGGCGAGCGCCAGCCGGTGACCTCCGGCGACCCGCGAATCGAAGAGCGCATGGTGCTCGCTCTGTAGGTACCGGGGTTAGCGCTTGACGGCCACCAGCAGGCCGTCGCCGACCGGCAGCATCGCCGAGACGACGCGCGCATCGTCACGGACGGCCTTGCCCACCTCGCGGATCGCGACGGTGTCGGCATCACGGGCCGTGTGGTCGGCGACCCGGTCGTGCCAGAGCGCGTTGTCGAACGCGACGATGCCGCCGGGACGCAGCAGCCGCAGCGCCTGCTCGAAGTACAGCGGGTAGGAGGCCTTGTCGGCGTCGACGAAGACCAGGTCGTACGCGGCGTCGGTGAGCCGTGGCAGCACTTCGCCGGCGGAACCGTTGATCAGCCGGAACCGCGTCGGCGCGATAGCCGCGTCGGTGAACGCCTGGCGTGCGGCGCGCTGGTGCTCGGACTCGAGGTCGACGGTGGTGAGCACGCCGTCCGGCACCATGCCGCCGAGCAGCCAGAGTCCCGAGACACCGGAACCGGTGCCGACCTCGACGACCGCCCGCGCGCCGATCGCCGTCGCGAGCAGACGCAGCACCGCGCCGCCGCCCGCACCGATCGGCACGCACCCGAGCTCGGCGGCGCGCGCCCGGGCGCCAATCACGATCTCGTCCTCGGCCTGGAAGGACTCGGCGTAGGACAGGCTGGTTGTGGCCAGCATCGCGTCTGCCATGGACGCAGACTAGACGCGCTAGAGCATTGATTCGGTGATCAACGCGAGGTCGTCCTCGGTGGTCAGCGGGTTGACGATCGCGAATCGGGTGCACACACGACCCCGATGGCGGGTGGGCGTGACGAACGCCAGTTGCCGGTCGAGCAGGCGCGCGCTCCACCGGTCGTAGTCGGCGGCGTCCCAGCCCAGGCGCTCGAAGATGAGCACGCTGAGGTCCGGTTCGACGAGGAGGTTCAGG
>DASXRA010000113.1:0-3926 GCA_036506855.1 Jatrophihabitantaceae bacterium | reverse complement strand
GCCGTGGTGGTGAGCCTCGCCACCGGCCTGATCGTTGCCGCGGCGACCGTCCCGTTCGTCGATGCAGGGCGGCATCCGGAAGTGTGGTGGCTGCTGGTGCCGGTTCCCGTGCTCGCCGCCATGCTGGTCCCGCGCGTGTTGTGGTGGTGCCTGCGCCGCGTTCCGGTGTCGAGGCTCAGCACCTCGCTCCCGCCGGTCCTGCCCGGCCGGGCGATGGCGGTTGCGGCCATATGGGCGAGCGTCGGCTGGCTGAGCTACGGCCTGCACGTCGCGATACTCACCGCCGGCTTCAAGGGACACGGGGTCGGGACGCTCTTCGCGGCTTGCGTCGGCGGCTACGCCTTGGCCTGGGCGGTCGGGCTGATCGCCTTCATGTTGCCGGCCGGCGCGGGCGCGCGCGACGTCGCGCTCGTCCTGGCGCTGTCGGGCGTCGTGGCGACGAGCCCGGCGATCGCCGTGGCTGTCGTGTCGCGAGCCGTCACGACGGTCTGCGACCTGCTCCTCGCCTTCGCGGCGTCGGTGTTCGCGCCGCGGCTCGGCGGCCGCTCAGACCAGCTGCTTGTTGAAGAAGTAGGGCGCCATGTTCCAGGCAACGAACACGCTGGCGCCGAGGGGCAGGACGAGCAGCCAAGCGGGAAGCTTGCGAAGCAGCGGCACGCAAACGACGATGAAGGCCTCCGACCGGTACGTGCTCGCTGACCCGCCCGCGATGTAGGGCACCAGCCAGACCCCGACCGCCATCAGCACGAAGCACAGGTCGAAGGCCGAGATCCAGCCCTCGTCGGCGCTGCGGCGGACCACGCTCGTCAACGTCACGACGATCACCAGCGCGACGAAGCACATCGCCAGCAACGTCTGCCAGGACCGGACTTCCAGGACGCGGGCGGAGCCGACCGGCGTCCACAACGGCCGCAGCCGATCGCGCAGCGTGTCCAGCGGCATGTGCGCGCCGACGTTGTACTTCTTGACGCTGACGAAGTACGCGTCCCACTGGCCGACCGCGATCTGCATGGTGAGCAGCACCGAGGCGAATCCCGCAACCGCTCCCGCGGCCGGGATGATCGCCTGCCATCGCCGCCTGCCCCGGTACGCGACGACCGCGACGACCAGCAGCGCCGGGGCGAGCACGATCGCGGTGATGTAGCTGTACGCGGCGACGAACCCCGCGGCGAATCCGGCCCACGCGTAGACCGGCCGGGTGGTACGCAGCGCCACGTACAGGCAACCGAGGATCCCGGCGATGCACAGCGAGACCGGGAACAGCGCCGCCATGTAGACCTGACCCGGGAAGAACGCCGCGATCAGCAGGCAGGCCCAGCGCGTCGCCGGTGACCGAGCGCCGGCGAGCAGGCGCCACATGAGCAGCAGCGCGACGTACCAGAACGTCCAGGCCACGACGACGGCGGCGATCGGCACCGACATGCGGGTGACCTCGGACAGGCCTCGGATGGCCGCCGGGTACCCGGGGAACCAGCCGATGTTGCCGCACAGGTAGTCGCCCGGCGGCAGAGTCTTGGGCAGCCTGCTCGGATCACACGTGATGGAGTAATAGCCGGTGCGGGCGATGTGCAGGTAGTGGCCGGAGTCCCAGCGGGCGTAGCTGCTCGGGCTGAACAGGCGCGCGCCGCCGTACGGCGAGCGGAACGCGATCATCGCCCACGCCGCCAGCAGGGCCACGAACGGCGGCCACAGATCGGCCACCCGGCGGCGCCACGGCGAAGCGGCGCGATCCTCGCTGCCGACCGACTCGGCAACGGTCTGCGTCGACGTCAATTGGCACTCCTCGTCGATAGCCAGGCCGCCAGTGTCCCGCGTCAGGAATCCGTCACGATATGCGGTGATCCAGGCGGATGCATCGCAAGGCGGAGGAGGAGCCGATACCGGGGTTGTATCGGCGACGACAGCAACGCAGCGAGGCGCCGCCTGGGCGCCGCAGATTGTGACAGGGATTCCTGACGCGGGACGCTGGCCAGCGTAGGCGTCCGGCGCGAGCCGCCGCCGTGTGCCTCCCGGGGTGTGCGGCTACGCGCAGTTAGCCTCGATCCGTGGCCGACGATCTTTCCTACGACGGCGTCGGCGCCGACGAGATCGCGCACCGGGTTCGGGTCGGTGCTCGCCTGGCCGTCGCGCTGGCGTCGCTGGTGATGCTGATCGGCAGCGGCCTGGCCTGGGCGGCGTACAAGAACTTCAGCGCGAGCATCAAGCACGGCGATCCGGTGCCCGCACTGGCCAAGGGTCAGCACGACGTCGACGGCAAGGACCAGAACATTCTGCTGCTCGGCAACGACAGCCGGGCCGGTGCCACGAAAGCCGAGTTGCGCGCGCTCTCGACCCAGGACGACGGGGGCAGCGTCAACACCGACACGATGATGCTGCTGCACGTACCGGCGGGCGGCGGCAAGGCAACCGTGATCTCGTTCCCGCGCGACTCGTGGGTCGACATCCCCGACAACGGCAAGGGCAAGATCAACGCGGCGTACGGCGACGGCTACGTCGCCGCCAAGAGCCGGGGCGCCGACGAGACGGCCCGCGAGAGCGCCGGCATCCGGCTGCTGATGCGCACCATCACCGGGCTGACCGGGCTGCACATCGACCACTACGTCGAGGTGAACCTGCTCGGCTTCTACCGCATCAGCAATGCCATCGGCGGCGTGGACGTCTGCCTGCTGCACGCGCAGAACGCGACGACGGACGCCGACCAGTCCGGCCACGGCTACTCGGGAATCAACCTGCCGGCCGGGCACTCGGTGATCAAGGGCAAGCAGGCGCTCGCGTTTGTGCGGCAACGCCACGGGTTGCCCGGCGGCGACCTGGATCGGATCAAGCGCCAGCAGTACTTCCTGTCCGCCGCGTTCAGCAAGGTGCTCTCCGGCGGGACGCTGCTCAACCCGTTCAAGCTGCACTCGCTGCTGGGCGCGGTGAGCTCGTCGCTGCTGACCGATCCGGCGCTGAACATCGTCTCGCTGGCCAGGCAGTTCCAGAACCTTTCCGCGGGCAACATGACGTTCGCGACGATCCCGAACGAGGGCTCGCAGTTGATCTACCCGGACGGCGTCGAGACGGCCATCGTGCGAGTCGACACGGCGGCCATGCCGGGTTTCGTGAACCACCTGCAGGGCAAGCCCGCCGATGCCGCGCTGGCATCGGCGCAGGCCGCCGCGCCGTCGTCGGTCTCGCTGGACGTGCTCAACGGCACGACGATCACCGGCCTGGCCGGGCGCAACGGCGACGCGTTGCGGGCCGCGGGGTTCCGCGTCGACACCGTCGACTCGACCGATCCGACCGCCGACACGACCGTCGAGTACCCGGACGGCGCCCAGGCCGGCGCGAAGGCAGTCGCCGCCGCCGTACCGGGTGCCTCGCTCGTCGAGACCGGCTCAGTGCACAAGGTGACGCTCGTACTCGGCGCGAACGGCGCACAGGCCAAGGCATTGCGCGGCGGGCAATCCGCGCAGTCGTCGCAATCCGCGCAGTCGTCGCAGTCCCCGCAGCCGGGCAAGCCTGGCAGCACGCACCCGGCGGCACCGTCCGGGCAGCCTGACTGCATCAACTGAGCAGCGGCTCGGGGCTATCCGGTCAGGTTGCGCGGGTAGCCTCGATGCGTGGCTTCACGTGATGGCGACGGCGACGCGCCGCTGCCACCCGAACTGAATCCGCGTGGCCGAGGGGCCCGGCACGGGGAACAGCGTCCGGTCGAGAACCAGGCGTGGCGCGCGATCGTGGTCGTCGCCGCTGTGATGTTCACGGTCGCATCCATCGGCATCGTGGCCGGCAGCGGCTGGGCATGGTGGACGTACAACGACTTCAAGTCCGGGATCAAGCGGGTGAACGCGATCGGCGGCGTCGACAAGCCGAAGCAGGACGTCGACGGCAAGGACCAGAACGTGCTCGTCGTCGGCAACGACGACCGCGACTCGGCCACCGAC
>DASXRA010000112.1:0-4213 GCA_036506855.1 Jatrophihabitantaceae bacterium | reverse complement strand
GGCGGACTGCCCCGTGCGTGCCGCCGTTGCCAGCGCGATCGTCGACGGCGATGCCGTCGTCGGCGCGCTCGTGGCCTACAGCCGCGGAACGTCAGCGATGCTGGTGCGTGCGGTGGACGAGGTGGCTCGGTGGGTGTCGGGCCAGGTCGAGCTAGCCGCCGCGGACCGGCAGCGCACCCGGTTGATGGAGGCCGAGCTGCGCGCGTTGCGGGCGCAGATCAGCCCGCACTTCATCTACAACTCGCTCACGGCGGTCGCGTCGTTCGTGCGCACCGACCCCGACCGCGCCCGCGACCTGCTGATCGAGTTCGCCGACTTCACCCGGTACGCGCTGCGCCATCGCGGTGAGTTCACGACGCTCGCAGAGGAGCTGCGCAACACCGAGCGGTACCTCGTGCTCGAGCAGGCACGGTTCGGCGACCGGCTGTCCGTCGAGCTGCGGGTGGCACCGGAGGTGCTGCCGATCGCGGTTCCGTTCCTGGTCGTGCAGCCACTGGTCGAGAACGCGGTCCGGCACGGAATGGAGGGCCACACCGACACGGTCACCGTCGAGATCACCGCGGTCGACGACGGGACGGACGCGCTGATCAGCGTCGAGGACGACGGCCCGGGATCGGACCCGGACGTCATCCGCTCGGCACTCGGTCACGAGTCCGAGGCGACGTCGGTGGGCCTGGGCAACGTCGACGCGCGGCTGCGCCACGTCTACGGCGACCGGTACGGCCTGGTGGTCGAGACGGCCCCGGCAGCGGGTACCAAGGTGAGCTTCCGGGTGCCGAAATTTGCGCCGGGCGTGCACCCTGCTCCTGCGGACTTCTCCGGGGTAGCCTCCGAAGAATGACCGCCTATGCGTGGGGAGGGGCGGATTCGGAAGGCGCGCCGCTGCGCGCACTCGTCGTCGACGACGAGGCGCCCGCGTGCGAGGAACTCGCGTACCTGCTGCGTAATGACGCGCGCGTCGGCGAGGTACGGTGCGCGCGGAGCGGTCCGCAGGCGCTGCGGCTGCTCGGCGACGCGCCGGCAGACGTGGTCTTCTGCGACCTGAAGATGCCGGGCCTGCAGGGCGTCGAGCTCGCGCGTGTGCTGGCGCGCTTCGCGGTGCGTCCGCAAATCGTATTCGTCACCGCGTACGACGATCACGCCGTGGACGCCTTCGACCTGCAGGCGACCGACTACGTGATGAAGCCGGTGCGCCCGGAGAGGCTCGCCGAGGCAGTGCGCCGAGTCGTCTCGGCGACCGCCGCCGCCGAGCTGGGCGAGGTCGACGACGAGACGATCCCGGTCGAGCTGGCCGGCGTCATCCGCTTCGTCAGCCGATCGCAGGTCCGCTTCGTCGAGGCACACGGCGACTACGCGCGGCTGCACACCTCGGCGGGCAGCCATCTCGTCCGGACCTCGCTGTCCACGCTCGAGCAGCGCTGGGCAGCAGCAGGGTTCGTGCGCATCCACCGCAGCACGCTCGTCTCGCTTGCCCACGTCGACCAGGTGCGTGTCGCCGACGGGCGATGCAGCGTGCTCCTCGCCGGGCACGAGCTGCCGGTGAGCCGCCGGCACACCCGCGACCTGCGCGACCGGCTCGCGTGGGGTGGTAGCGCCGAGACGGTCGCGCCGCGGTGACCGGCAAGCCGCCCGTCCGGCGCGTGCGGGTGACCCATCAGCGCACGGAGGCCGTCACCCGATTGCCGGTGCGCCCGCCGATTCGCGAGATCGACGAGCAGACCCGGCTGGGCGAGGTGTACATGACCTCGCTCGTGCGCAGCCAGCGCCGGCTGGCCATCGTGGTGTGCGCGCTGACGACCCTCCTGACGGGTGGCATCGCGTTACTCGGCGCGCTCAGCCCGCGATTCAGCCATACCCGCGTGCTCGGCATGGACGCGCCATGGCTCGTGCTCGGCGTACTCGTCTACCCGGCACTGATCGGCCTGGCCGCGTACGCGGTACGCCACGCAGAGCGCAACGAGCACGACTTCACCCACCTGGTGCACCGGCGGTGAGCGACACCGCTTACGCGGTGGGCGCGGTCACCGTCGTGGCCGTTACGACGATGGCGGTCGGTGCGTTCGGCCTGCGCCGGGCCAGCCGGACGAGCGACTTCTACGTCGCCTCGCGCGCTGTCTCACCGAGATGGAACGCGGCCGCGATCGGCGGCGAGTACCTCTCGGCGGCGTCGTTCCTCGGCATCGCCGGGCTGGTTCTCGCCTACGGGTACGACGTCCTGTGGTATCCGGTCGGCTACACCGCCGGCTACCTCGTGCTGCTGGCTGTCGTAGCGGCACCGCTGCGGCGTTCGGGGGCGTACACGCTTCCCGACTTCGCGGAGATCCGGCTGCGCTCACCCGCAGTTCGCCGGGCGGCCAGCCTGCTGGTGGTGCTCATCGGCTGGCTGTACCTCGTGCCGCAGCTGCAGGGTGCCTCGCTCACCCTGCGGACGCAGACCGGCGCCCCGCACTGGCTGGGCGGTTTCGTCGTGTGCTGCGTCGTGGTCACCGCGGTTGCCGGCGGCGGCATGCGTTCCATCACGTTTGCGCAGGCGTTCCAGTTCTGGCTGAAGTTCACCGCGCTGCTCGTCCCGGCCGTCGTGGTGCTGAGCGTCTGGCACCAGCGGCACGACTCGATCGGCGACGGTTACCCGACGGCGCAGCGTGCGACGACGGTGACCACCGCGTCCGAGACGAAGATCCGGGTGCAGACCGCCGAGATGCTGCAGGTGTCCGGGCAGTTGGACGGGCGAGACGTCGACGCCCGGGTCAGCCTCGCAGCAGGTGAGCATCGCCTCGGCGCGCACACGCGGGTCGCGCTTCGCGAAGGCGACGTCGTCCCGGTGATCACGTCGCTGCCTGATCAGCGCAACGGCGACTGGTTGCGGCCGCTCGGCTCGGGCAAGGACCACCCGCTGTACGCGAGCCTGTCGCTGATCCTCGCGATCTGCCTTGGGACGATGGGCCTGCCGCACGTCCTGGTGCGCTTCTACACCAACCCCGACGGCCGCGACGCGCGCCGCACGACCCTGTTCGTCATCGTGCTGCTCTCGTCGTTCTACCTGTTGCCGACGGTGTTCGGGGCGCTCGGCCGGCGCTACGTGCCGGACCTGCTGCTGACCGGCGACACCGACGCCACCGTGCTGCTGCTGCCCGAACGGATGCTCGGCGGCCTGCCGGGCTCGCTGCTCGGCGCGCTCGTCACGGCGGGCGCGTTCGCGGCGTTCCTGTCGACGGCGTCCGGGCTGACCGTGTCGGTGGCCGGCGTGCTGTCGCAGGACGTCGTAGGGCGCGGCCGGGACGCTAAACGGGCTCACCGGATCAGGGCGTTCCGGTTCAGCTCGATCGTGGCGGTCGGCGTCCCCTACGCGCTGAGCCTGCCGAGCGCGCGGCTCGGGCTGGCCGCCGTCGTCGGGCTGGCCTTCGCCGTGGCGGCCTCGTCGTTCTGCCCACTGCTCGTCCTGGGCATCTGGTGGCGCCGGCTGACCGACGTCGGTGCGCTCGCGGGGCTGATCACCGGCGGCGTGCTCGCCACAGCGGCCGTGCTGGTCACCGTCATCGGCGGTGCGCGCGACGGGTGGATCGGCGCTCTCCTCGAGCAGCCGGCCGCCTGGGCGGTGCCGCTCGCCTTCGGGGTCATGGTGCTGGCGTCCGTGCTCACGCCAGGCAGGGTGCATCCGGACGTGGCGCGCGTGATGGTGCGGCTGCACGCACCGGAATCGCTCGACCTCGCGCTGGCCCGCTCCGCCGAGGCGGCGCAGCAGCCGGCGCCGGTGCCGGCGCCGAGGACGACGCCGGTGCGCGCCGAGGTCGTCGACCGCTCGTCGCGCTGAACCCACCGCTCGTCGCCGCGCGGGCCCTCCCGGCGACGCATCCACCGCGCCCACAGACTCGCTGCCCTCAACCTGTTTGCGGTGCCGCGAATGGCTGCCACGGTCAAGTGACCGAACCGGGAGCTCTCCCGGTACGCCAGTCCGCCTGGACCGTCCGCACACGGCCCGGCTCTTGAACAGGAGCAGGCAATTGGCAGAGACAACGACCCACACCACGACCACCAAGGTGTCCGCGATCGCCGACCCCGGCCCGCTCGGCCTGGCCGGGTTCGCGCTGACCACGTTCGTCCTCTCGGTGTTCAACTCCGGGATGATCAAGACCGGTGACGGCGTCGTCCTCGGCCTGGCCCTCGCCTACGGCGGCATCGCGCAGTTCGCCGCCGGCATGTGGGAATTCGTCAG
>DASXRA010000111.1:0-6718 GCA_036506855.1 Jatrophihabitantaceae bacterium | reverse complement strand
CAGCGTCACCCACGACGGCCCGGCGCTGCCCGCCAGCGCGCGCGCCGCGACCAGGCGAGCGGTCATGTCGGCCCGCTCGATGCTGCGGCCGAGCACCAGGAAGTGGTACGCCTCGTCGCGCGACAGCGTCGCGTCCGCGATGCCGTTGAACCCGGCGGCGCGTTCACGGACCCAGGTGAAGAAGGCATGCGGACGGGCCCGCCGGTTGCCGTGCGTGGCGTCGTACCAGGTGACATTGATGCTCTCCCACAGCTCGGTCGAGACGATCTCGCGGGAGCGGCGCGCGTTCTCGCGGGCCACGCCGATCGAGCCGACGACGGAGCCGGGGTATTTGCGGTCCCAGGCGAGCTGGTCGAGCACGTCGGTACTGGTCATGGCCCGCTCGACCTCGCCGCCCTCGACGGGCTTGCCCATCGCCGCGAACAGCGAGGCGCACACGACGTTCTCCGGCGCCCACGGGTCGTCGAGCAGCAAGTTGAGGTGGACGTCGAGCAGCCGGCTGGTGTCCTCGGCACGCTCGACGTAACGGCCGATCCAGTACAGCGACTCGGCGATGCGGCTCAGCACGGGCGGCCCTGTTGCTGCTGCTGTTGTTGCTGCTGCATCTCGGTGTCGTCGGCCTCGTCCGGCGCGGGCAAGGGTGCGCGTTCGGCGCGCGAGGGCGTCTCGCGACGCACGCCGTTGCCGGCCACCGCCGCCGGACGCTCGCCGGCCAGCACCCAGGTGTCCTTGGATCCGCCGCCCCGGCTGGAGTTCACCACGAGCGATCCCTCGACGAGTGCCACCCGGGTCAGGCCGCCGGGCAGCACCCACACGTCGTTGCCGTCGTTGATCGCGAACGGGCGCAGGTCGACGTGGCGCGGCGCGATGTCGTCGCCGACAAGAGTCGGCACCGTCGACAGGGCGATCACCGGCTGCGCGATCCAGCCGCGCGGGTTCTGCACGATCCGCTCCCGCACCGCGGCAAGCTCGGCGGGCGATGCCTGCGGTCCGATCACCAGCCCGTGCCCGCCCGCGCCCCCGACCGGCTTGACGACGAGCTCGGCGAGACGGTCGAGCACCTCCTCGAGCGCGTCCGGCTCCTCGAGACGCCACGTGTCGACGTTCGGCAGGACGGGCTCCTCGGCGAGGTAGTAACGGACCAGGTCGGGCAGGTAGGTGTAGATCAGCTTGTCGTCGGCGACGCCGTTGCCGACCGCGTTCGCGATCGTCACGTTGCCCGTCCGGGCCGCGGTCAGCAGGCCGGGGCAGCCGAGCATCGAGTCGCTCTTGAACTGCACCGGGTCGAGGAACTCGTCGTCCACGCGCCGGTAGATGACATCGACACGGCGCTCGCCGCGCGTGTCGCGCATCCGGACGGTGCCGCCCGAGCAGGTCAGATCACGCCCCTCGACCAGCTCGACGCCCATCGCGCGGGCCAGCCAGGCATGTTCGAAGTACGCGCTGTTGTAGACGCCTGGCGTGAGCACGACGACGTTCGGCTCGGCGACGCCGGCCGGTGCCGCCCGGCGCAGCGCCGCCAGCAGCCGCTGCGGGTAGTGCGAGACGGGGCGCAGCCGCAGCCGGGCGAGCGTCGCGGCCCACTGCGGGCGCATCGCGCTGCGGTTGGCCAGGACGTAGCTGACGCCGGACGGAACTCGCACATTGTCTTCGAGGACGCGGAACGTGCCCTGCTCGTCGCGGATCAGGTCGATGCCGGAGATGTGCACGCGCACGCCGTTCGACGGCTCGATGCCGTGGGCCTCGCGGTGGAAGTGCTTGGACGACGTGATCACCCGGCGCGGCACGACGCCGTCGTCGATCACCCGGCCCGGCCCGTACACGTCGGCCAGGAAAGCCTCGAGCGCCCGAACCCGCTGCCGGACGCCGCGCTCGATAATCTGCCAGCTGGCGTCGTCGATGATGCGCGGCACGATGTCGAGCGGGAACGGGCGCTCCTCGCCCCCGACGTCGAACGTCACGCCCTGGTTGAGGTACGCGCGCGCCAGCGAGTCGACGCTCGCCCTCAATTCGTGGACGCCGGCGTGCTTCATCGACTCGTACAACAACCGGTACGGCGCGCGGGCCGCTCCCTCGGCGTCGATCATCTCGTCCCATGCGGCGCCGAGCCGGTAGTCGTCGAACAAGTCGGCCACCCTCCGGATCGTATGGAGGTTCTGTGTCGGCAGTATTGCAGCCGCCGCGAGCCCGGCGCGCGCCTTCGCCCGGGGGGCTGGTGGGAATGGCGCCTGCGCGGCCGCGTGGCGACGGCGCGCGTGCGCGGCTTGCGTTACGACCCGCAGCCTCGGGGTGTGTGCTGCCGCTCGCTTGTGGTCTGCTCACATTGATGTAGGCAGAGCACAAGCAGCCAACCCAACACCCCCGCCGGCAGCGGGTCGGGCGCTCAGGCGCCTACTCGCTGCGCGGCGAGGGCGATGCGATCGTCGGGCTGCACGGCCGCGACCCGGAAGTGGTCCGCCGAGCTGGCGCCGTAGAACTCGCCGGGCGAGACGACGATGCCCGCCTTCGCGGCGAGGGCGCGCGCGGCGGCCCAGGCGTCGCCACCGGGCGCAGGCACCCACAGATAGAACGCACCGGCCGGCAGCGGCGCGTCGTAGCCGGCGGCCTTGAGCACCTGCTGCAGGCGCTGCAGGCGGGCGCGGTAGCGCGCTCGCTGCGCCTCGACGTGCACGTCGTCGCCGAGCGCGATGACGGCGGCGGCCTGCACCGGGCCGGGCGGCATCAGGCCCGCGTGCTTGCGCGTCTCGCGCAGGTAGTTCACCAGCGTGGCGTCGCCGGCGTAGAACCCGATCCGCGCGCCCGCGAAGTTGTCGCGCTTGGACAGCGAGTGCACCGCGATCACGCCCTGCGTGCCGCCGCGCAGGATGGTCGTCGGCGCGTCCTGCCAGGCGAACTCGGCGTAGCACTCGTCGGAGAACACCGGGACGTCGCGTGCCCGGCCCCATTCGGCGACGGCCGCGAGGTCGAGCACGTCGCCGGTCGGGTTCGCCGGCGAGTTCGACCAGATGCACAGCGCACGGTCCGCGTCGTCGTCGTGGATGTCGTCCAGCGTGCGGTACGGCACGGGCCGGCATCCGCCCAGGATGGCGCCCATCTCGTAGGTCGGATAGCTGATCGCCGGGTACAGCACGGTGTCGCGCGAGGGGTCACGTAGCCGCAGGAACTGCGGTACGGACGCGACGAACTCCTTCGTGCCGACGCACGCGGCGAGTTCGGTGTCGGGGTCGACGTCCGCGCCGAGTCGCCGGCCGACCCACTGCGCAGCTGCTGCGCGGAATGCCACGGTGCCGATCGACGGCGGGTAGCTGCGAGCACCGTCCACTGTGGACAGTGCAGCGAGCACATCGGGCGGCGTCGGGTCGCACGGCGTGCCGATCGACAGATCGACGGCGCCGCCCTCGTGGGCGTCGGCGATCGCAGCCACCTCGCCGAGGCGCTCGTAGGGGTAGGGCGGTGGGACGAAACCGGGCATCACGTCTCCAGGTGGTCGGCGAGCAGTTCGGCCAGGTGCAGGCTGTGCGTTGCGGCGAGTTGTTCGAGCTGGGTACGGCAGGAGAACCCGTCGGCAAGCACGATCGCGTCGGGCGGCGCGGCGCGGACGGCGGGTAGCAGCGCCGTTTCAGCGACGGCCACTGACACGTCGTAGTGGCCGCGCTCGACGCCGAAGTTGCCGGCCAACCCGCAGCATCCGCCGACCGGTTTCAGGTCAGCTCCGGCATCGGCGAGCAGCGTGGCATCGGCGTCCCAGCCGAGGACGGCGTGCTGGTGGCAGTGCGGCTGCGCCACGCCGCTGATGCCGTCCAGCCGCGGTGGCGTCCAGCCCTCGGTCGCCCTTAGTAGCTCGGCGAACGTTCGGGTTGCCCCCGCTGTTTTCGCCGCGCGGGTATCACCAGGCAGCAGCTCGGTAGCGTCGGCACGCAGCACCGCGGTGCACGACGGCTCCAGTCCCACGATCGGGATGCCGGCGTCGAGCACCGGGCGCAACGCATCGAGGCTGCGGCGCAACTGCCTGCGCGCACCGTCGAGCTGGCCGGTGGAGATCCAGGTCAGCCCGCAGCACACCGGCTTGTCGGTGACACGCACCTCGTAGCCGGCCGCCTCGAGCACACGCACCGCGGCCTGACCGACCGACGGCGTGAAGTGATCGGTGAACGTATCGACCCACAGCAGGACGGGATTGCCTTGTGCCGCCGAGTGATTCGCGAACCATCGCCGGAACGTGACCGGCGCGAACTGCGGCAACGGGCGGCGCGCATCGATGCCGCCGAGCCGCTTGGCCGCTGCCGCCAGGGCAGGCCGGCGCAGCGTCGCGTTGACGAGTCGCGGCGTGCGAGCAGCCACCCGGGCCCACCGGGGCAGCCAGCCCAGCGCGTAGTGCGACGGTGGGCGCGGCCGGCGCCGATAGCGCTGGTAGAGCACCTCGGCCTTGTACGTGGCCATGTCGACACCTGCCGGGCAATCGCTTGAACATCCTTTGCAGGAAAGACAAAGGTCCAGCGACTCGGCGACCTCGGTCGAGCGCCAGCCGTCGCGCACCAGCGAGCCGTTCGCCATCTCCTGCAGGACGCGGGCGCGTCCGCGCGTGGAGTCCTTCTCGTCACGAGTCGCCAGGTACGACGGGCACATCACGCCGCCGGTGCTTGTCGTGTCGGCGCGGCACTTGCCGACCCCGACACAGCGGTGCACGGCCGTTGACACGTCCCCGTGGTCGTGCGGGTATGCGAAGCCGAGCCTCGTCCTCAGCGCGCGCGCCGCGGGCACCCGAAGGTCGGCGTCGAGCGGCGCCGGCCGCACGATCACGCCGGGGTTCAGCAGGTCGTCCGGATCGAAGGCGTGCTTGATCGCCGCGAACGTCTCGATCGCCTCGGGCGAGTACATGTACGGCAGCAGCTCGCCGCGGGCTCGCCCGTCGCCGTGCTCGCCGGACATCGAGCCGCCGTAGCCGCCCACCAGCGCCGCGGCGTCCTGAACAAAGGACCGCAGCACCGCGACATGCTCGGGTCGCGAGCTCCCCTCGGAAGCCCGAGACGTCAGCGGGAAGTCGATGCGCGCGTGCACACAGCCGTCGCCGAAGTGACCGTACGCCAGGGTATCGAGCCCGTGCTCGCGTAGCAGCGCGGCGAAGTCCCGCAGGTAGGCGCCGAGCTTGGCCGGTGGCACCGCGGCGTCCTCCCATCCAGGCCAGGCCGGCTCGCCCGCGGGGGTGCGGCCGCCGAGGCCCGCGCCGTCCTCGCGGATGCGCCAGAGCGCGCGCGCCGCGGGGCCGCTGACCACCGCGGAGTCCAGGCAGCCGGCGTCGGCGATCAGCTTGTGCGCGGCGGCGCGCGCCTCGTCGTCGGTGTCGCCCGCCGCCTCGGCGAACAGCCAGCCACTGCCACGGGGCAGATCCGGCACGGCGGCGGCGCCTCGGCGAGTGCGGACGACGTCGGCCAGGCGGGCGTCGATGCCTTCGAGGGCGACCGGCCGGTGCGGCAGCAGGCCGGCAACCGCATCGGCGGCCGCGGGCAGGTCGGGATAGCCCAGCACTGCGAGGGCGGTCGCCCGGGGCGCTTCGACGAGCCGCAGCGTCGCTTCGACGATCACGGCCAGCGTGCCTTCGGTGCCTACCAGAAACTTCGCCAGATCGGCCCCGTTCTCTGGCAGCAGATGCTCGAGCGAGTAGCCGGACACCTGCCGGGTGAAGCGGCCGAACTCGGTGCGGATCAACGCGAGCCGCTCGCGCACCAGACTGTCCACAGTGGACGGAAGGTCAGTGAGGGACGCACCGGCCGCGGTCAGCGCCTCCAGCGCGACGACGTTGTCGGCAGTGCGCCCGTATGCGAGTGCGCGCGAACCGCAGGCGTTGTTGCCCAGCGAACCGCCGACCGTGGCCCGCGCGTGTGTGGACGGGTCCGGCCCGAATCGCAGGCCGTGCGAGGCGGCTGAGGCGGTGACAGCGTCGAGGATCGCGCCGGGCTCGGCGACGGCCGTGCGTGTCTCGGGGTCGACCGACACGACGCGGTTCAGATGCCGCGAGAAGTCCAGGACGAGCCCGGTGCCGATGGCATTGCCCGCGATGGACGTCCCGGCGCCGCGCGCGGTCAGCGGCACGCCGAGCTCTCGGCAGACACTCAACGCGGCGGCGACCTCGTCGCGATGCCTCGGGAACGCGACAGCCTGAGGCGCGACGCGATAATTCGACGCGTCCGCGGAGTACTCGGCGCGGCGCCTCGTCGATGCGTCGACCTCGCTCACGCCGGCTCGGCGCAACGCAGCTGCGAGCGTCTCCGGTGCCGGCACGGCACCCATTCTTCCCGCGCCGGCTCAGCGGACTCCGCGCGGCCGGAATTGGACGCTGATCCGGGGGCCCACTGCCCGCGCCGTCTTGGGGATCGCGTGCTCCCAGGTGCGCTGGCAGCTGCCGCCCATGACCAGCAGGTCGCCGTGACCGAGGTCGAATCGCAGCGCCGTGCCACCGCCGCGCGGACGCAGCCGCAACGCTCGTGGTGCACCGAGCGACACGATCGCGACCATGGTGTCGTGGGTTGCGCCGCGTCCGATCCGGTCGCCGTGCCAGGCGACGCTGTCGGCGCCGTCGCGGTAGAGGCACAACCCGGCCGTCCGGAACGGCTCGCCGAGCTCGTCGGCGTAGTGGGCGTCGAGAGCGCGCTTGGCCTCGTCGAGCGCAGGATCGGGCAGCGCGTCGTGCTCGTCGAAGAAGCTGAGCAGCCGCGGCACG
>DASXRA010000110.1:0-4216 GCA_036506855.1 Jatrophihabitantaceae bacterium | reverse complement strand
GACGCATCCGCTTCCTCCAACGCTGAAGAAAGCGATACACGACACGCCCCGCCGACCACGACCATGGCCCGGCCCCGTGGATGGCGGGGCGCCTATCTGCGAATGTCTCACCGTCAACTTCTTGGCACAGTTTGTTGACGTTCACGGACGAGCCAGATGGCTGGTCGATGCGGGCGCTGGCCGCGGCGGTTAGTTGATCATCGAGACCGCTGATGACTCCCGGGGGCTGCAGTGGTGGGCGATACTGGGATCGAACCAGTGACCCCTGCCGTGTGAAGGCAGTGCTCTCCCGCTGAGCTAATCGCCCGGGACGCCATGAAGGCGTCGCCAGCCTACACGGAGCGATGCTTGCTCGAAGGCGTCGTCACGCGCGCGAATTCAGGACGACCGACGCCGCCAGGCAAGCGGGTTGACTGGCGGTACGACGCCAGACATAGGGTGCCGTCGTGTCCCGACACGGCGTGAATCGCAGCGCCCCGTCGGCCCAGTTCGTATTCGCGCTCGTCATGACGGTGGTTGCCACGATCATCGTCGTCTTGGCGTTGCGCGCGATCCCGGCAGCGGAGCGACCGACGGTCAGGCCGGTGCCGTCGCGGACGGAGGCCACGAGCTTCCCGTAAGAGCCGGGCTCAGCCGGCGGGCGACACCGCGAGCGGCTCCGCGGTGCTCACGCCACCACGCTGTACACGAAGGACGGTCAGCTGACCCAGCAGAGCGACGGCGAAGCCGAGTCCCGCCACGATGACGAAGCCGCCGCCATCGCCCCACCAGTCGATGGCCACGCCGGCGAGCGGCGCGCCGATTGCCGAGCCGGCAGTCATCGACGAGCCGTGCCAGCCCAGCGCCTCGCCCCTGGCCCGCTCCGGGACGACCCGGCTCAGCTGGTCGATCGTGGCCGTGATGGTCGGCGCGCAGACGATGCCGGCCACGAAGCTCAGCACGGCGAGCGGCCATTCGCTCGGCGCGAGCGCGAGCGGCAGCGTCGCCAGGCTGAGCCCGCCGAGCAGCAGGAACGCCGGGATGGACCGATGCAGCGCCCCGTAGATGAAGCCACCAACCATCGAACCCAGTCCCCAGATCGCCAGGATCGGGCCGATCAGCCCGGCGGCGTTGAAGTCTCGCAGTGCCGCGATGATCGAGAGCTCGGTACCGAGCAGCACGACGGTTGAGGTGGCCGCGGCGGCGCACACCGCGACGAACGCCGGCGTGAACCACTCGCGGCGCGGGATCCGCTTCGCCGGACGA
Organism: Jatrophihabitantaceae bacterium; assembly: GCA_036506855.1. Classification (GTDB taxonomy): domain Bacteria; phylum Actinomycetota; class Actinomycetes; order Mycobacteriales; family Jatrophihabitantaceae; genus DASXRA01. Next base: position 2,971 of record DASXRA010000110.1, on the reverse strand, counting down.
TCCTCGCCGGCCCCGGCGCCGGTGGTCAACGGCAGATCTGCGATCCAGAGCGCCGCGCCGGCAAGGACGTCGCACATGCCGATCGCGAACAGCACCCACGACGTCGGCCACACGGTCGCTGCCCACACGCCCGCGAGCGGGCCGATCATGAACGACACCTCGACGGCAATCGCGTCGAGCGAAAGTGCGCTGCGCCGATCGGCTTCCGGTACGGCCGCTAGCACTGCCTGCCGGATGATCGAGAACGTCGGCACGACGAACAGTCCGGCCAGGGCGGCAAGAGTGAGCAACAGCCAGTAGCCGACGAAGGGCGCGATCGACCAGCAGACAGCGGTCACGACGATCGACGGGACCACCACGCGCCGCAGCCCGATCCGGTCGAGCAGCCGCCCGCGCCAGGGACCGCTGATCGCGATGCACACGGTTGCCGCGGCAGACACGAGGCCGGCCTGGCCGTAGTTCCGGCCGAGCGACCCGACGACATGCAAGGTCAGGACCACGCCGCCCGCGAACATCGGCACCCGGAGCAGGATGCCGAGCAGCATCGCCTGCCGCGCCGCGGGTACGGCGAGTACGCGACGATACGGGTCGAGGGCCACGTAGCCGAGGGTGTCATGCCAGTCTGACGACACTCCACATGTTTTCTCAGCAGCACGAATCGACAGGACGGTGCGATGGATCTCAAGCTCGAGCTGGTGCCCATCCCGGTCTCCGACGTGGATCGGGCGAAGGCCTTCTACACCGAGCAGGTCGGCTTCCAGGTCGACCTCGACGTCCGGGCGGGCGACCAGTTCCGGGTAGTCCAGCTGACGCCTCCCGGGTCGGCCTGCTCTATCGCGATCGGTATCGGCATCGTCGCGACGGCGCCGGGCTCCGTGCAGGGCCTGCACCTCGTCGTCTCCGACATCCACGCGACGCGCGCCGAACTGGTCGTGCGCGGGCTGGACATCGGGGACGTGACGGAAATGTCCGCGCCCGGCAAGCCGACCGTGTACTACGCCGGCTTCAGCGACCCGGACGGCAACACCTGGACCCTGCAGCAGATGGGCTGAACCGCCGCGCCAGTCACGAGCGGCCGCCGCACGCAACGACTCAAGTCGGCGCTGTTTCGGGCGATTGACGCTAGGGAGGGCTCGCCTCGTCATGCGGACCGCCCAGGGAGAGGGTCCGATGACGCTGCGCCGCTGGCTCGCGCCTGCATTGACGATCGTCCTGCTGCCCGTGGTGTACGTCGGCGGCGCACCCTCGGCCGACGCGGCCACCACCGGCTGCCCGAGCGCTCCGTACGGGGTCGCCTCTACCGCGCCCGGCGCGGGCAGGACGGTCGCGCTCACGTTCGACGACGGCCCGGGCCGCGACACCGGCCGGATCATGGCCCTGCTCGCCGCCGCGCACGTCACGGCCACCTTCTTCAATCTGGGCGTGAACGAGGCGGGAGCCCGGGCGGTGATACGCGCCCAGCGAACCGCCGGCTACGCACTCGGCGACCACACCTGGGACCACCAGAGCCTGCCGAGCCTCGGCGCTGCCGGGCAAGCCGCCGAGATGGATCGACAACGCACCGTCGAGGCATCGATCACCGGCCGGTACCCGTGCGTGTTCCGCCCGCCGTACGGCGAGTACGACGCGACGACGCTCAGCCTCGCCCAGCAGCGCCACATGCGCGTCTGGAACTGGTCGGTGGACACCGAGGACTGGAAGGCCGCCGGGTCAGGCGACGCCTTCTGGATCAACCGGATCACGTCGCGAGCCGACGCCGGGGGGACGCAGGCGCATCCGGTGATCCTCATGCACAACCAGCCCGCCGGGAATCCGGCGACCGTCGCCGCGCTGCCTCGCATCATCAGCTACTACCGCGCGCACGGATACACGTTCGTCGACGTCCTGGGCAACACGGGTCCACCGACGATCCGCGCCGTCTCGCCGTCGTCCGGCAAGACGTCCGGCGGCACTCGGGTGACGCTGACCGGCAAAGGGTTCAGGGGGATCACCACGGTGACGTTCGGCGGCGTCCCGGGAACAGCGCTGCATGTCGTCTCGTCCACGAAACTGGCCATCACCAGTCCCAGGCATCGGGGCGGCCTGGTCGCCGTCCGCGTGATCACCAACCACGGCACCTCGCCGAGCCGAATCGCCGACCACTACTACCTGTACGTGTCGCCGCCGACGATCTCCTCGATCACGCCGACCAGCGGCCCGACCGCCGGCGGTACCCGAGTGCGAATCAGCGGCGCGCACTTCCAGCACGTGACGGCCGTCCTGTTCGGATCCACCCGGGGCACCGCGCTGCGCGTCTTGACGACATCGAAGCTCGACATCACTGCGCCCGCGCATAGCAGCGGCCTCATCGGTATCCGGGTCGTCACCCGGTACGGACGCTCTGCGGCGCGGACCGGGGACCACTACACGTACGTGTCGCCACCCACGATCGCCTCGATGACGCCGACCAGCGGCCCGACCGCCGGCGGTACCCGAGTGCGGATCGACGGCACGCACTTCCAGCACATCACGGCTGTGCTGTTCGGCTCCGAGGCAGGCACGGCGCTGGACGTCGGGACGTCCTCGACGCTCGACATCACCGCGCCCGCGCAAGCAGCGGGCACGGTCGACGTCCAGGTCGTCACGAGCTATGGCAATTCAGCGCCGAGCGTCGGCGATCTCTACAGCTATGCCGATCCGCCCACAGTCAGCGGCTACCGCAACACTTAGCTACCAGCGATACCAGCGGGCGGTCTCGCCGCTCCGCATCGCGAATCCGATCAGCCAGGCGACGAAAAGGACGACTGCGACGATCCACAACGCGTGGATCGCGAACCCCGCTCCGCCGAACAGCAACGCGAGCAGCAGGACGAGCAGGACGATACCCATGACGGACTCCTTGATTTCGATTCCACTGACCACGGGCGCGATGGTGTCTGCTCACCTGGCCGTGGGACCGAGTCCGCCGTACCGGCACGACGTCGGTTACGTC
>DASXRA010000109.1:0-2310 GCA_036506855.1 Jatrophihabitantaceae bacterium | reverse complement strand
GGGTTGGCGATGATGCCCTTGGCCGCGCGCCGGACCTCGTCCGAATTCACCTCGGCGACGACGAGCGGGACGTCCGGGTCCATGCGCCAGGCCGAGGAGTTGTCGATGACCGTCACGCCGGCCGCCGCGAATCGCGGCGCGAGCACCTTCGAGCCTGCCTTGCCGGCGGAGAACAACGCGATGTCGAGCCCGGACGGGTCGGCCGTCGCGGCGTCCTCGACGATCACGTCGCTGCCCTGCCAGTGCAGCGTCGACCCCGCCGAGCGGGCCGACGCGAAGAACCGGATCTCGTCGACCGGGAAGGACCGCTCGACCAGCATGCGCAGCATGACGCCGCCCACCTGCCCCGTCGCCCCGACGATTCCGACCCTCACCGCCCTGTTCCTCCGTAGACGACGGCCTCTTCGTCGGACGAGCCCAGCTCGAACGCGTCGTGGACGGCGAGGACCGCGTTGTCCAGGTCGGTGTCGCGCAGCACGACCGAGATCCGGATCTCGGACGTCGAGATCATCTCGATGTTCACCCCGACATCCGCGAGCGCCGCGAAGAACGTGGCCGACACCCCGGGGTGCGAACGCATGCCCGCACCGATCAGCGACAGCTTGCCGATGTGGTCGTCGTAGAGCAGATCCTGGTAGCCCACCGAGTCGGCGACCTTCCGGAGCGCGGCCATCGCGGTGGCACCGTCCGACGCAGGCAGCGTGAACGAGACGTCGGTGCGCCCGGTACCCCGAGTCGACACGTTCTGCACGATCATGTCGATGTTGATCCCGGCCTCGGCGAGCTCGCGGAAGATCGCCGCGGCCTCGCCCGGCTTGTCGGGCACGCCGACCACGGTGATCTTCACTTCGCTCCGGTCGTGCGCGACGCCGGAGATGATGGCCTGTTCCACGGGTAGATCCTCCATCGATCCAGCGACATTCGTGCCGGGATTTGACGAGAACGACGAGCGGACGTGGATCGGCACACCGTACCTGCGGCCGTACTCCACCGCCCGCAGATGCAGGATCTTGGCCCCACAGGCAGCCAGTTCGAGCATCTCCTCGTAGGTCACCGTCTCCAGGCGCCGGGCGTGCCGCACGATGCGCGGGTCGGCGGTATACACGCCGTCGACGTCGGTGTAGATCTCGCAGACGTCGGCGCCCAGCGACGCGGCGAGCGCGACAGCGGTGGTGTCCGAGCCGCCGCGTCCGAGCGTCGTGATGTCCTTCGTCGTGGGCGAGACGCCCTGGAAGCCTGCGACGATCGCGACGTTGCCCGCCTTGTAGGACGCCTCGACGCGCCCGGGCGTGATGCCGACGATGCGCGCCTTGCCGTGCACGGACGTGGTCAGCACACCCGCCTGCGACCCGGTGAACGACTGCGCGGTGTAGCCGAGCGAGTTGATCGCCATGGCCAGCAGGGCCATCGAGATGCGTTCGCCGGCGGTGAGCAGCATGTCGTACTCGCGCCCGGACGGCACCGGCACGATCTGTTGCGCCAGGTCGATGAGGTCGTCGGTGGTGTCGCCCATGGCCGACACGACGACCACGACGTCATGCCCTTCGCGTCGGGTTGCGACGATCCGCTCGGCGACCCGCTTGATGCGCTCGGCGTCGGCGACCGACGAGCCGCCGTACTTCTGTACGACGAGCCCCACGGTGATCCCCTCGAAGCGGCCAAACAGGTCCGGCCCAGGATACCGGCCGTCGCGAGCGGGTTCGTTTCGGTTTTGGCCGCCCAGCGGGCTATTTGACGCTGGGCGACCAAAACCGTCACGGGTTGCCGGTCTTGACACGATGCGCGCGGGGCATCACGATGAGTCCGCTGATTCATCCGATGAGTTGCCGATCCCGCTCGGCACGCTGCACGGATTTGCGCGCCGAACACCGGGATAGGTAGCTCTAGAGATCCGATGACTGTCGCTGAGTCTATTTCGGAGGACTCATGGCCACCTACTCTCGCCGTCAGGTACTCGGCATGGCCGGCGGCGTCGCCCTGGTCGCGACCGCCGCCCGCGTGACACCCGCCGCGGCGGCTGCCACGACATCGTGGGTCCCGGCGCCGACGCCTGTGCCCGTCCGCCTGGACAGCTACTTCGACAATGACGGCATCGACACCGCCTCCGCCCATGACGGCAACTTCGACGGCTCGGGCTACACGTTCCCGGGCGAGGAGCTGCCGAGCGGCTCGACGACGGTCGCCGGCGTGCCGTACCTGCTCGGCAGTTCCGCCGCCGGCCAGCAGAACAACGTCGTGGCGGTCGGCCAGCAGATCACGATCCCGCAGGGCCGCTACCTGAGCGCGCTGTTCCTGACGTCGGCCAGCTAC
>DASXRA010000108.1:0-5275 GCA_036506855.1 Jatrophihabitantaceae bacterium | reverse complement strand
CCGCCGCCGGCGCCCTCGGTGTGGTACGTGTGGATCGGCCGGCCGTTGATCGCGGCGAGGGTGGATTCGAGGTAGCCGGCCTCGTTGAGCGTGTCGGTATGGATCGCCACCTGCACGCCCGCCTCCTGGGCAACCGTCAGGCAGGCGTCGATCGCAGCCGGTGTGGTGCCCCAGTCCTCGTGCAGCTTGAACCCGGCGGCGCCGCCGCGCAGTTGCTCGCGCAGCGCCTCGTGCGAGACGGTGTTGCCCTTGCCGAGGAGCACGATGTTGACCGGCCATTCGGTGAGAGCGCGCAGCATCGCGTCCAGCCAGAACGCTCCGGGCGTGACGGTCGTGGCCTTCGTGCCCTCGGCCGGGCCGGTGCCGCCGCCGATCAGCGTCGTGATGCCGGACGCCAGCGCCACCGGCACCTGCTGCGGCGCGATGAAGTGGACGTGGCTGTCGATGCCGCCGGCGGTGAGGATCATGCCGTTGCCGGCGATGATCTCGGTGGACGGGCCGATGACGAGCTGCGGCGTCACGCCGTCCATGACGTCGGGGTTGCCGGCCTTGCCGAGCGCGACGATGCGTCCGTCGCGGACTCCGACGTCGGCCTTGATCACGCCCCAGTGGTCGAGGACGACCACCCCGGTGATGACCAGGTCGGGCGTGCCCTCTGCGCGAGTCGCGACGGACTGGCCCATCGACTCGCGGATCACCTTGCCGCCGCCAAACACCGCCTCGTCGCCGGGCGGCGCTGCTGCCCGGTCCTCGGTAACCTCGATGAGCAGGTCGGTGTCGGCGAGCCTGATCCGGTCGCCGACCGTAGGTCCGTACAGGGCGGCGTACCGCGCACGCGACAGTTCAGCCATCGAGCACGCCCGCCGACTCGATCCGCAGGCCCGGCACGACCCGCCGTCCGGCCAGCGGCACCAGGCCGACCGTCCGCGAGACGCCCGGCTCGAAGCGCACCGACGTGCCCGCCGGGATGTCGAGGCGATGCCCCCACGCAGCGTCCCGGTCGAACGACAGCGAGGGGTTGGTCGCTGCGAAGTGGTAATGCGAGCCGACCTGAATCGGCCGGTCGCCGGTGTTCTCGACGCGTAGCTCGATGCGCGGCCGGCCGGCGTTGAGCGCGATCATGCCGTCGCCGGGGATCACCTCGCCCGGGATCACGGTATGGGCCCATGGATGGTGACCAGCTTCGTCCCGTCCGGGAACGTCGCCTCGACCTGCACCGACTCGATCAACTCCGGGACGCCTTCGAGCACATCCTCGCGGGTCAGCACGGAGCGTCCGGCGCTCATCAGGTCGGCGACGGTGCGCCCGTCGCGCGCGCCCTCCAGCACGAACGACGTCAGGATCGCGATCGTCTCGGGATGGTTCAGCTTGAGGCCGCGAGCCCGGCGCCGCTCGGCGACATCGGCGGCCAGCGTGATCAGCAGGCGCTCCTGCTCGCGTTCGGTGAGCCGCATGTCAGCACCGTATGCCCGAACGATTTCGGTGTCGTAACCGCGCGGTAGGAAGTGCGCATGGCCAATCGCATCACGGCGCTCGCCATCGACTGCGCCGACCCTGAATCGCTGGCTGAGTTCTGGACGCAGGTGCTCGGCTGGCAGGTCAGCGAGCGGGCGGAGGGCATCGTCTCGATCGGCGACGGCCCGTTCACCATCGACTTGGTGGCGGTGCCGGAGCCGAAGCAGTCGAAGAACCGGCTGCACCTGGACGTCAACCCGACCGATCGTGATCAGGACGCTGAGCTCGAGCGGCTGCTGGCACTCGGCGCGAAGAAGGTCGACGTCGGGCAGCCGGCCGACGCCAGCTGGCACGTGCTTGCCGACCCCGAGGGCAACGAGTTCTGCCTGCTCCGCAGCCGCCGCGATCCCTAAGCGACCCGCTCGCCGCTCTGCCAGACCTGCGAGATCAACGGGACTCCGGGCCGGTACGCGAGGTGCACGTAGGACGGCGCGTCCAGCACGACCAGGTCGGCGCCCCGACCGGGCGCGATCACCCCGATGTCGTCGCGCCGCAGCGCAGTGGCACCACCGACCGTAGCGGCGCGCACCGCCTCGGCGGGCGTCATCGCCATCTCGCGCACCGCCAGCGCGATCGCGAGCGGCATCGACGTCGAGTACGCCGATCCGGGGTTGCAGTCGGTGGCCAGCGCGACCGTCACGCCCGCGTCGAGCAGCCGCCGCGCATCCGGGTACCGCGAGCGAGTCGAGAACTCGGCAAGCGGCAGCAACGTGGCGACGGTCGACGAGCCGGCCAGGGCGTCGACGTCCGCGTCCGACAGGTGCGTGCAATGGTCCGCGCTGGCGGCGTCCAGCGACACGGCTAGCTGCACTCCGGGGCCGGCGCTCAACTGGTTGGCGTGCACCCGCGCGCCAAGACCTCGGGCGATGCCCGCCTGCAGCACGGCTCGCGACTCGTCCACGTCGAACGCGCCCTGTTCGCAGAACGCGTCGATCCACCGGGCATGCGGCGCGCACGCATCGAGCATCTCGCCGCACACGAGCGAGACGTACTCGTCCCGCGGCGTGTCGGGCGGCACCACGTGCGCGCCGAGGAACGTCGTCTCCGGCGTGAACTCCGCGGCGACGCGCAGCGAGCGCTCCTCGGTGGCCACGTCGAGCCCGTACCCCGACTTGCACTCGAACGTCGTGACGCCCGCGAGCAGCAGTTCCCCGGCGAGCCGCTCGACGTTCAGCCGGAGCAGCGCATCCGGGGCGCCTCGCGTGTTGGCGACCGTGACCCGGATTCCCCCTGCGGCATAAGGCATTCCGCGCATCCGCGCGGCAAATTCCTCGGACCGGTCGCCGACGAAGACGAGGTGCGCGTGCGAGTCGACGAAGCCCGGGACAACGGTCTTGCCGCCCAGCCCGACCCGCTCGTCGGCCTCCGGCGCGGACGCGACCGGCCCGACCCAGGCGATCGAGTCGCCGGACAGGACGATCGCCGCGTCACGGATCTCGCCGAGTTCCACGTCCTGCGTGGCGAGCAGCCCGATATCCACCAACAGCGTGGCGGTCACTTGGCTTTGGCCGCGGCCTTCATCTCCTGCTTGTAGGCGCGCACCTTGCGCAGCGAGGCGTCGTCGACGACGTCGGCCACCGAGCGGAACGAGCCGTCGTCGCCGTACGTGCCGGCTGCCTCGCGCCAGCCGGGGGGCGCTACGCGGTACTGCTTGGCCAGCAGGGCGACGAATATCTTCGCCTTCTGGGCACCGAAGCCCGGCAGGCCACCCACCCGGGCCACCAGCTCGTCGCCCGAAGCCGCGCCCGCCCACACCGCCGCGGCATCGCCGCCGTAGCGCTCGACGATGATGCGGCCGAGTTCCTGGACGCGCTTGGCCATCGCCGCCGGGAAGCGGTGCAGCGCCGGCGGCGTCCGGAACAGCTCCTCGAACGCAGCCGGGTCGTACTCGGCGATCGTCGACGCGTCGAGCGAGCCACCGAGGCGCACCCGTAGCTCCCACGGTGACGTGAACGCCTTCTCCATCGGGATCTGCTGATCGAGCAGCATCCCGATCAGCAATGCCATCGGGTCGTCGGCCAGCAACTGGTTTGCCTCAGGGGTATACGCAAGGAACATGCCCCGGATCCTGCCACCGCGCCGCGACAACGCGAAGCAGACCGATCTGCCCGGATGGTCACCCGTCGACCTGCTGTTCACGAACCGGCCGCGTGGCCGTCATTCGCCGGACGCGGCCACGACGGACACGCTCGCTCGGATTGGCCCACCCGCACACCACGGCGCGGGCCTCTCGGAGGTTAACCATGTCTTCAGCACCGCTCGCCCGCTGGGCGACGGCGACGGCGGCCGCCACCGCGGCCGTCGCCGTACTCGCCTTCGCCGCACCGGCCGGCGCCAAGCCAGAGCCGAGCCTGACCGGCGTCGACGCGAACCCCAGAGTCGCTGGCGTCTCGGCGCCGAACCGCCTCTCTCCCGAATTGGCCGAACACCCGGTCGCGACCGGTGCGATGCCACTGGAGAACCCGCAGGACTGGGCCGCCTTCTACGGCTACAACAACAACGGGCCATTCACTCCCGCGCTTGGCACGAACGTCGAGGCCAGCAAGACCGAGCCGGACAAGAACACCTATCTCGTGATGTCGGGCCTGCACGGCGCCGACCCGTCATACAACTACGGGACGCACTTCCTGTTCCAGGGCCACGAGACCGGCCTCGGCGGCACGATCACCCGCGTCAACCTCGACGCTGACGCCGCCCACCGGGTGACCCTGATGGCCACGCGCGACGTGAACGGCAAGCCGCTGCCGGTCTTCGACGGCTCGGTGTGGAACCCGTTCACGCACACGCTGCTGTTCTCGGCCGAACTCGGCAACAGCGGCGGGCTCTGGGAGGGCAGCCCGGACCTGCCCGGCAACGTCCACGACATCTCCGGCTCGGTCGGACGCGGCGGCTACGAGGGCATCCAGATCGACCCGGCCGGCAACGTCTGGATCGTCGAGGACGTCGGCGGCGCGGCGGCAGGCGCGAACGGCAAGGGCAAGCAGCCCAACAGCTTCGTATACCGCTTCGTCCCGACTACGAAGGGCTCGCTGGCGGCCGGCAAGCTACAGGCGCTGACCATCGTCGGGCCGGGCAACCAGCCGGTCAGCATCGACGCCGACAGCCCGCTGGAGACCGCGCTGCACACCTACGGCGAGGGCTTCCGCACCCGGTGGACCACGATCCACGACACGGCGACGGACGGCACGACGCCGTTCGACGCGAACGCCGCCGCCAAGGCGCACCACGCGACGCGGTTCAAGCGTCCGGAGAACGGGCAGTTCCAGCCGGGCGACGGGTTCCGCGACTTCTTCTTCACCGAGACGGGCGACACCAACGCGGACAGCCCGTACAACGCCGACAAGGGCGGCTTCGGCGCCGTGTTCCACCTCGCGCAGCGCACCCCGTGGGACGACACCGGCCACCTGTCGCTGCTCTACCGCGGCGATCTCGCGCACACCGGATTCGACAACCTCACGTTCCTGACCGACCGCAAGCTGCTGGTCGTCGAGGACGCCGGCGACACCCTGCACGCGCAGCGCAACGCGCTCGACTCGAGCTACGCCATCGACATCAGGCACGACTACGGCGACGGTGCAGTGCCGGTGCGCTGGCTCGGCGAGGGACGCGACCCGTCGGCGACCATCGACGTCGGGCTGGCCGGCACGCCCGGCTTCCAGAACGAGGGTGACAACGAGATCACCGGCATCCACGTGAGCGACGGCGACCCGACGGTGGCGGGCCTGATCGGCACGAACGTGCCGCACCCGTTCGACGGCAC
>DASXRA010000107.1:0-1809 GCA_036506855.1 Jatrophihabitantaceae bacterium | reverse complement strand
CGCCGAGCGCCGCCATGCCGCGTTCGGCGAGGGCGAGCACGAACCGCCCCGGCCCGCAGCCGACGTCGAGCACGGGCGGGTGACATCGCTCGATCACGGTGCGATCGGCGTCGTCGATCGGCGCCAGCCACCGGCTCGTGTCCATCCGGATCTCGCGACCGTCGTCCGTGACCAGATGCAGCGGCTCGGCCGACAGGAGCGAGCGCTCATACGGGGCGAGGACGCCGGCGTGCATCAGACGGCTACGGCCGGATCGAGGCCACGCAGCGCGGCGGCGAACTCGGTAGACGGTGCCGCTGCGGCCACCCCGTATGCGACGTCGATCGTGTCGACGTCGGCGAGCGTGTCGAGCAGTTGGACGCGCAGACCGGCGGCGTGCAGCCGGCGCAACTGCTCGGCACCGGTGTGACTGGTCGACATCGGCACGCCGCTGATCACCTCGGCGGCGAGCGCGGGATTGCGCAGCCCGATCGCCCAGTAGCCACCGTCCTCGGCCAGACCGAGGCACGCATCGTGGCCGTCCGGGTCGAACGCGGCCAGCTGGGCGGGACGGACCTGCGGGGTGTCCATGCCGATCAGCAGCGCCGGCCCGCTTGATGCAGCGCTGAACGCGGCGACGAGCCGGACGTCGAGCGAGCCGGCCGGCTGCGCGACGACGCGCCAGCCGCGGGGCAGCCAGGGCCCGGGCCGGCCGTCCAGTGCGAGCACGCGTTGCCTCGCGTCGACGGCAGACGCGGCGCGCAACGTGTCGGACAGTGCGGCCCGGGCCAGGTCCGCTGCCTCGCTGCCGGTCAGCGGTGGCACCAGCCGGGTCTTCACCCGTCCGGGTATGGGCTCCTTGGCGATGACGATGAGTGCGACGTTCACGACGCCAGCACCGCGCTGATGTCGCGCACCGCAGCCGTGACGCCGCGCCACGTGCCTGTCACCTTCGAGGCACCGACCCGCGGGGTGTACGCGACATCGACCTGCTCGATGCGCCAGCCGGCGTCCGCGGCGCGCACGACCGTCTCGACCGGGTAGCCGCTGCGCCGGTCGGCGATCGGCAGCGCGGCGAGCGGCTCGCGATGGGCGACGCGCAGCGGGCCGATGTCGCGCAGCTTCGTCCCGGTGCGGCGGCGCACCCGGCGGGCCAGTTCGCGGTTGGCCAGCCGGGCATGCGCCGGCCATGCGCGCCACTTCGTCGGGCGGCGCCGTCCCACGACCAGGTCGGCGCCCGCGTCCAGAAGCGCCGCCAGCCGCGTGACGTCCGCCGGATCGAGGGACGCGTCGCAGTCGCAGAACGCGACCAGTTCGGCCTCGGCCGCCATCAGGCCGGCGTGGCAGGCGGCGCCGTACCCCCGCTGGGCGCACGGCACGACGAGCGCCCCGAGCTCACGCGCGATCGCCGCCGAGCCGTCCGTCGAGCCGTTGTCGACGACGATCGCACGTGCGTCCGGCGGGATCCGCGCCACGACCCACGGGATCGCGCCGGCTTCGTCCAGGCAGGGCAGCACGATGTCGATCCGCGGCGTCATGGCCTTTACGTTATGGGCAGCGCGTCCGAGATGACCCTTACGGATCACGGAAGACATCGGCGACGCGTCGTCGCCTCATTTCCTGAGTAGTAGCGGCAATGTACCGCGAGAGGGTACATTTCTCGTACTCTTTAGGTGGTTGGGGTGAGTGCGGTGTCGATTGCCGGTGTGCCGCGGCAACTGGCGGCGATGCCGTTGCGTACCTTCCGTCCGCACGACGCCGGTGTGGCCTATGCCCACCCACGTGCCCAGCTTGCCCGGTTGGAGCGCCTCGGCGCGCTGCACCGCGTTG
>DASXRA010000106.1:0-6560 GCA_036506855.1 Jatrophihabitantaceae bacterium | reverse complement strand
CGCGTGCTGCGGGCTGCCGGCGCCCAGCAGCGCCCCGCACTCGGCCGGCCAGGAGGGCGTCACCAGAAACGCGTGCGCGGCGAGCTGCCGCAGCCGGCGGGCGGCCGTGGTCGCGTCGGTGAGCCGAGGACGGAAGTTCGGGTCGTACACGAAGGGCGCCCCGCTCGCCGCCGCCGCGCGCACGGCAGCCGCAGCGCTGTCGGACAGCGCGCACGTGATGCCCGAGGCAAGCACGGCTGCCGCGTCGAAATTGGCCGCCTGGACGTCCGCCGCCGACAGCGCCGAGGCGGCACTGCCCCGCCGCGCGTACACGAACTCGCGCGCACCCGAGGGGTCGGCGTACACGAAGTAGGCACCGTTCTGCCCGGCCACGCGCCGCACCAGCGCCGTGTCGATGCCCAATTCGGCGATGCGCCCGACCAGGACGTCGCCGATCTCGTCCTTGGCCACGTTGGTCAGCAGCGCCACCCGGGCGCCCGCGACCGCCGCCGCAGCGGCCGAGTTCAGCGCGTCCCCGGAGAAGCCGAGCCGCATCGAGATGCCGTCGCCGAACGGCTCGGTGCTCGACAGCTCGATCAGCACCTCGCCGAGCACGACCACATCGAAGCGGACAGTCATCGGCCGGTTTGCACCCACGCGTAACGGGGATCGAGGTACGGGACCATCTGGCGCCCCTCGCCGGCCATCACCCACAGGTAGTAGAGGCTGTAGCCCGGCGCGGCGACCACCGGATGGTAGCCGGCCTTGATCGCGGCGGAGTCGCCGTCGCGCACCGTGAAGCACTGCTCGGCGTGATCGTCGTAGCGGATCTGCACGCCGAATCCCTCCGCCGGGTCGACTTGGAAGAAGTACACCTCCTCCAGTTTCACCTCTCGCGGCGGCTCGTGCGTGTCGTGCTTGTGCGGCGGGTAGGACGACCAGTTGCCCGGCGGGTTCAGCGTCTCGCCGAGCAGCAGCCTCCCGGCGCTGTCGTCGGGGCCGAGAATCGTCCGCACCGTCCGGCCCCAGTTACCGTTGCCCACTTCGCCGATCCGCTGATCGTCCGGGCGGATGATGCGCGCCTGCGCCGGCGGCAGGTCGGCGAGCGGTGCACTGGCGATGGCGACGCGCGCCTCGCCGCCCCGAGCGGTGAGTTGGACGTGTCCGGGCGGCGCGTAGATCGCGTCACCGGGCGCCTCGAACACCGACGATCGACCACCCGCGGCGCCGAGCGATGCGCGGTCCACGACTACGTCGACGACGCCGCTGAGCACGACGGCAGCAACCTCGCCGTCGCGTTGCAACATGAGCTGTTCGCCATCAGCCAGTTCGGCAAGGTCGAGATCGATGAGATCGGTTTGCACGCCGGAAGCGATGAGCTTGCGGATCAAGGAAGTCCCCTCCAGATGGTTCAGATGGTCAGGCCCGCGCGCCCTCGTCCTGGACCACGACGGTGCCGATCACGCCGAGCAGGTCGACGAAGAAGAACGCGACGAGGGCCCAGATGAGCCACTTGCCCCCAGGTTCCCGGCGATGTCGAGGATGTTGAGCGTGACCGGGTGCTTCGGCTTGTCCGGGACGTCACCTGGCTTGATCGTCTTCGTGCCGCCCTTGCCCGGCGCGCCGCATCCGGCAACCGCCAGGGCGGCGGCGGAGATCAGACCGACCGCGGTGGTTGCACCTCGACGACGGCGTGACACTCCGCTCCTGCTGTTGCGACCTTCTCGTCGGTACTGCATGACTTCGGAGACCTCCTGATGTGGTGCTTCGGTGCCGCCGGCGTTGGCGGCCGGTGCTGGTGGCCCTTACTGCCATCACTCCGATCTGCGTCTCGTCGCGCGCGGTGGCGGCGCCGTCGACGACCGCACGATCAGCGAGGTCGGCAGCGCGTGACGGGCGGCGGCGTCCTGCTCGCGGAGCTGATCGCCGATCCGTCCACTGAGGACATCGACGGCGAGGCGTCCGGCCCGCTCCGACGGCATCGCCACGGTGGTGAGCGACGGTGCGCTCATCTGCGCCATCGGGATGTCGTCGAATCCGACGACGCTGACGTCCTTGGGTACCTCGACCGAACGATCGCCGAGCCGGCTCAGCACGCCGAGCGCGACCAGATCGTTGTAGGCGAGAACGGCCGTCACCTTTGCGGCAAGGCTCAGGTCGGCCGCCATCAGTCCGCCCTCGAACGTCGGCGGGAACGGCCCGAGGTCGACGACCTCGAGACCCAGCGCGGCGCTGCGCGTCTTCAGCCCCCGGCGGCGTGCCTTGTTCGACCATGACGACGACGGGCCGTTGAGGTAGGCGAGGCGCTGATGTCCGAGCGCGGCCAGGTGATCGACTGCCTGCCGCGCGCCGCCCGCACTGTCCATCAGGATCGCCGGCACACCGCTGACCTGCCGGTTGAGCAGGACGAGCTCGGCGTCGCGAGCCATGCTGGTGAGCGCGGTGGCCGAGGCGCGGGCGGAGCAGATGACGACGCCGTCGACCTGCTTGGCCATCGCCCGGATGAGCTCCTCTTCGAGCACCGGGTCCTCCTCGGCGTCGGCGAGGAAGACCGCGTAGTCCGATTCCCGCGCTCGCGCTTGCGCTCCTTTGAGTACGGCCGGGAAGAACGGGTTGGACAGGTCCGGGACGATCACGCCGATGTTGCCTGTGCGCCCGGTGATCAACCCTCGAGCGGCCCGGTTCGGCTGGTAGCCGAGCCGCTTCGCCGCGGCGAGGACGCGTTCGCGAGTGTCGGCACGCAGCAGATCCGGCATGGTGAACGCCCGCGAAACCGTCGACGGCGACACCCCCGCCGCCTCGGCGACGTCATGGATAGTCGCGTTCATCTGGCACCCGTTTGCGACTCGACAGCAACCGGCTGTGCTGTGTGTCTTCCGATGCTGCAAACCTTTGCAGAAATTGTCAAGGCGCAGCCTGCATGTCCGTGCGCGAGCGGGTGGCGGCCTGCGCGCTCGGTATCTGGCCCGCGTGAACGTCCCGGCACGAGGCGGCACTGCTCTCGCCCCGAACCGCATAATCAACTCTGCTCAAGCTGCGCCCCAACGCGTCCCAACGCACATCCGGCAGAGTTGATCGAGTGCTGTTCCTGCCGCTAGCCGCGGCCGGCCCGAGCAGCCAGGATTGGCCGCGTGACCCAGCCACCCGCGTCGACCTTCCGCGCGCACCCGTCCTGGGCGCGCCCGGCGAGGCGCTACCTGAACACCGCCTCGTTCGGGCTGCCGCCCCGCGAAGCAGTCGACGCGACGCTGCGCTGGGTGCGTGAATGGCAAGACGGCAGCGTCCCGTTGACCGACTGGCTGCCTGCCACGGACCGTGCCCGCGAGCTGCTCAGCCAGTTCGCAGGCGTACCCGTCGACAGCATCGCGACCGGAAGCTCGGTCGCCCAGCTGGTCGGGCTGGTGGCCGCGTCCGTCCCCGACGGCAGCGTCGTCCTCGGCGTGGACGGCGAGTTCGCCTCGCTGCTGCATCCGTTCCGGGCACAGGCCGACCGCGGGGTGCGCGTCGAGACTGTGCCGCGCGACCGGCTCGCCGAAGCCGCCGGCGAGCGCGGCGACCTGATCGCGTTCAGCCTGGTCAGCTCGGCGGGCGGGATCAGGGCGGACGACGAGGCCGTGCTAGCGGCCGCTCGTGCGCGCGGTGCGCTCACCCCGGTCGATGCCGCGCAGGCGATCGGCTGGCTTTCCGTCGACTACACGCGGTACGACGTCGTCGTCGCCCCCGCCTTCAAATGGTTGTGCTCGCCGCGCGGCACCGCGTTCATGTGCGTCCGGCCCGAGCATCTCGACTGGCTGCGCCCCGGCCTGGCCGGCTGGTGGCCGAGCGTGGCCGATGTCCCGTACTACGGCCCGTTGCGGTTGCCCGCGACCGCGAAGCGACTCGACGCGACGCCGGTCTGGTCGTCCTGGCCTGGTACCGCCGCCGCGCTCGAGGTGCTCACCGGCATCGGCGTCGACGGCATCGCCGCCCACGTCCTCGGGCTCGCGCGGCGCCTGCGCGACGGGCTGGGCCTGCCGGACACCGGCACCGCCTTCGTCCTCGTGGACGATCGCGGCGCTACAGCCCGGCTGGCCGAGGCGGGCATCGTCGCGACATTGACTCCAGCAGGAACGCGCCTGACCGTCCACGTCTACAACGACGAGTCCGACATCGATGCCGCCCTGGACGTGCTCCACGGCTGAGACTCTTTGCGGCAGATCGCCCGAGGCATAGACGTGAGGCGCTAAGGCAGGGACTATCGGGGTGAGCCTTTTCCCCGGGAGGCCCCATGGATCCACTTGTCATCGCCCGTTATCCGGGCATGGACGCGCTGCGCAGGCGGCGCGCCGAACTGTTCGAATCGACCGCAGCCCTCGACCAGGCGCTGTGCGCTCCGGCATCCGCGTCCCTGGCCACGTGGACCGAGCGCCTCGACGTCGCGCTCGGCGAGCTGATGGCGGACATTTATGCCCATATCGCCATCACCGAAGGCCCGTACGGCCTGCACGCCGACGTGATCACCACGGCGCCCCGGCTGGCGAACGCCGTCCAGCGGCTGACCTGCGAGCACGCGGAGATCACCGAGCTGATCGATCGCATGCGCGCCCGGACGCATGGCGTCTCGTCGCCGGAGCACGTCGCGCAGCTGCGCACGCGGGGCATCGACCTGCTCACGCGCCTGGACAAGCACCGCCAGCGCGGCGCGGACCTCGTCTTCGAGGCCTACGAGACCGACATCGGCGGCGAGACCTGACCGTCAGCTCGCTTCGTCTGACTCCGAACGAGCGCTCGAGCCCCGGCGCAGCAGCGGCGCGGGCCGGCCCAACAGATAACCCTGCGCCAGCGTGCAGCCGAGCGCGCGCAGCGACGTGACCTGCTCCTCGGTCTCGACGCCCTCGCCGACCGTGGCGATGCCCAGCTCCTGGCACAGCCCGATTACGCTACGGACGATCGCCCGGGCGCTCCGGTCCGACGAGAGCGGCTTGACGAAGCTGCGATCGATCTTGACCGTGCTGACCGGCAGGTCGCGCAGCAGCGACAACGACGAGAAGCCCGTGCCGAAGTCGTCCAGGGCGATCCGCACGCCGAGGTCGGCGACCTCGCAGACCTCCTTGATCGCGGCCGGCGACGCCTCGACGAGTGCCGTCTCGGTGATCTCCAGGTGCAGCCGCTGCGGGGGAAGCCGACCGGCGTCGAGGGCGGCGCGGATCGCCGGGGCGAGTTGGCCGCGTCCGAGCTGGCTGCCGGACGCGTTCACGGCAACCCAGCGCGACCAGCCGCCGGTCAGTTGCCGATCGGCGGCCGCCCGGCAGCTGACGTCGAGCATCCACCAGCCCAGCCGGGCGATCAGGCCGGTCTGCTCCGCGAGTGGCAGGAAGTCGTCGGGGGCGAGCAGCCCGCGCTGCGGATGCGCCCAGCGGATCAGCGCCTCGTAGCCCACCGGGCTGTCCGTCTCGAGGCTCACGATCGGCTGGAAGTACGGCAACAGGCCGTCGCCGTCGGCGAGCGCCGAGCGCAGGTCGTGCTCGAGCTCCAGATCGTCGACCGTCGCGGGCTTGTCCTGCGTCGGGTCGTACACCTCGACCCGTGCCCGACCATGGCGCTTGGCCCGCAGGACCGCCTGCTCCGCGTCGCGCAGAACCTCGTCGGCATGGGCATGGCGCGACCCGAAGACAGTCACTCCCACGCTGACGCTGACGGTGTGCTGGTAGCCACGCAGCGGGATCGGCTGCTGCATAGCCGCGACGAGCCGCAGGGCAAGAGTGCGCAACGCCTCGGCGTCCTGCTCATCCGGCACGATCACGACGAACTCGTCGCCCGCCGCGCGACCCACCGTGATACCGCTCGGGACGACCTCGCGCAACCGGTCCGCGACGGCGACGAGCAGCTCGTCGCCCGCGTCGTGACCCAGGCTGTCGTTGACCGTCTTGAACCGGTCCAGGCCGCAGCACAGCACGCCGGCGGGGCGCCCGTAGTCCTGGCAGTCGGCGAGCACTTCCTCCAGCTGCGACCGGTTCGGCAGCCCGGTGAGCGAGTCGTGGCTGGCCCGGTAAGCCAGCTGCTCCTCGGCGAGCTTGCGGGCAGTGATGTCGTTGACCTGCCCGACGATGCTCTGCACGCCGCCGTCCTCGTCGCGGACCACGCCGACGTGCAGCAGCCCCCAGACGACGTGGCCGTCCTTGTGGATGTACCGCTTCTCGATCTCGTAGCTGTCGCGAGCACCAGACATCAGGTCGGCGAACAGGTGGGAGTCGGCGTCCTCGTCGTCCGGATGGGCGAATCCGGTGAACGCCCCCTCGCGCAGCTCGGCGCGCGTGTAGCCCAGCATCTCGACGAGCGCGTCGTTGAACTGCGACACCTTGCCGTTTGGGTTCACGATCGCCGTGCCGACCGGGCTGTGCTCGAACGCGAGCTGCCAGCGCAGCTCGGCGGCGCGCCGCCGCGATTCGGACTTCTTGTGCGCGATGGCGTCGGCGATCGCGATCGACACCTGCTCGGCGAACAGTTCCAGGACGATCCGCTGCTCGACGTCCAAACGCCAACCGCTCGCCAACTGGTCGACACTGAACACGCCGAACAGCGCGCCGTTGGCGTCGCGGAGC
>DASXRA010000105.1:0-4654 GCA_036506855.1 Jatrophihabitantaceae bacterium | reverse complement strand
GCTGGCTGAACTCGAATCGACGCTCGCCGAGGCCGGTTGCGAGCGTGTCGTGTTGATGACCGGGCAGCCGCAGCGTGCGGCGATCGCGCTGTACGAATCGAGCGGGTACGAGCCGACAGAGGCTTATGGCATCTACGCCTGCTACGCCGATGCCCGCTTCTACGGCAAGGAGCTGGGCGCTGCCGCGGCAATGCACGACCGCGCCGGAACGGAAGGCCTCGCTAGGCGCGTGTGACCTTGCCCGCTTTCAGGCACGAGGTGCATACGGTGAGGCGCTTGCGGGTGCCGGGAGCCACAAGCGCGCGGACGGTCTGCACGTTCGGGTTCCACCGGCGGTGGGTGCGGCGGTGGGAGTGCGAGACGGACATGCCGAAGCCCGGGCCCTTGCCGCAGATATCGCAGACGCTGGCCACGACGGCCTCCTCGATCGGTACGCAACATCAGAACGCCCGGCCACCTGCCGGGCAACACGCCGAGTTTAGCTGGCGGACCTGCCGCGGCCAAACCGGGCACCGCCCGGGTCGCGCCAGTATCGTACGGCGAGCCGATTCGGCTCGGCTCGACGAAGGCGGGGTGGATGTGCTGAGCAAGCTGGACGCCCCGGCCGTCCGCCGGTGGAGCATCGCCGCAGCCGACGCGCTCGCCGAGCACCGAGCCGAGATCGACGAGCTCAACGTGTTCCCGGTGCCCGACGGCGATACCGGCACCAACCTGGCGCTGACCATGCGCGCGGCGAGCGACGCGCTGGCGGCCGACCCGTCGGCGACAGGGGCCGCCGCACTGCGGGTGATGGCGCGCGGCGCGGTAATGGGCGCGCGCGGCAACTCCGGCGTGATCGTGTCGCAGATCCTGCTCGGCTTCGCCGACGCCGTCGAGGTCGACTGCGACGCGCCGGCGATGCAGCTGGCATTGCGCAAGGCCGCCGAACACGCGTACGCCGCCGTTGCCGAACCGCTCGAGGGCACCATCCTGACCGTGGCTCGGGCTGCGGCGGACGCGGCGGACCTCGCGGCGGACGGTGCCCACACGCTCGCCTCCGTGGTCGGCGCCGCCCTGTCCGGCGCCGCGACCGCGTTGGATCACACCACCGAGCAGCTGCCCGCGCTCGCCCGGGCGGGTGTCGTCGACGCGGGTGGTCGCGGCCTCGTCGTGCTCCTCGACGCGCTGGCGAGCGTGGTGACCGGCGCGGCCAGCACCATCGGGCCGCCGCAGCGCACGGCCCGTTCGCGCGAGGTGCTGCAGTCGGCGCGCGAGGCAGGCAGCGACGAGTTCGGGTTCGAGGTGCAGTACCTGCTCGATGCCGACGACCCGGCCGTGACGCGGCTGCGCGCCGAGCTGGCCCGGCTGGGCGACTGCCTCGTCGTTGTCGGCACCGGCGACGGGCTGTGGAACGTCCACGTCCACGTCAACGACGTGGGCGCCGCGATCGAGGCGGGCATCGAGGCCGGGCGGCCGCACCGCATCACCGTCGTCCGCTTCGCCGACCAGGCCATGCCCGCGGCGTCCGGGCCCAGCGACCGCACCGGCTCGGCGGTCGTGGCCGTGGCACCCGGCGAGGGCCTGGCCCACCTGTTCGAGGGCGAAGGCGTTCACGTGGTCGGCGGCGGGCCCGGCCACAACCCGTCCGCGGGCGAGGTGCTCGCGACCGTGCGGGCCTCAGGCGCCGCGCAGGTCGTGCTGCTGCCGAACGCCTCGCAGATCACCGGCGTCGCCGAGGCAGCGGCCGAGCTCGGACGCGCCGAAGGCATCGAGGTCGCGGTGGTGCCCACCCGGTCGCCGGTGCAGGGCCTGGCTGCCGTTGCCGTGCACGACGCGTCGCGGTTCTTCGGCGACGACGTGATCGCCATGGCCGAGGCCGCCGCGGCCACCCGCTGGGCCGAGGTCACCGTCGCGCAGCGCGAGGCGCTCACCAGTGTCGGACGCTGCCAGGCCGGCGACATCCTCGGGCTGATCGACGGCGAGGTCGTCGAAATCGGCACCTCGGTTCTTGACGTGGCACGGGCGACGCTCGACCGCTTGCTCGGCATCGGCGGCGAGTTGATCACGGTCATCGCGGGCCGCGACGCCGAGCCCGGCCTGACCGACGACGTCCGGGCGCACATCGAGCAGGCCGCGCCGCTGATCGAGGTTGCCGTCTTCGACGGTGGCCAGCCGCACTACCCGTTGCTGCTAGGCGTCGAGTAACGCGATGGCACGACTCGACACGCCGCTGGTCGACGTCCTCGGCGGACGCACCGCGAAGGCACTCGACTCCGGGCTGGAACTGCGCACGGTGGGCGACCTTCTCGGGCACTACCCGCGGCGCCTGGCCGAACGCGGCGAGCTGACCGATCTCGCGTCGCTGCGCGTCGACGAGGACGTCACGGTGCTCGCCGAGGTGCGCACCAGCAAGGTGATCCGCAACCGGAACCGGTCCGGATCACGACTGGAGGTCGTCGTCGGTGACGCCCGGGGCACGCTGAAGCTCACTTTCTTCGGCAACCGGCAGACCTGGCGCGAACGCGAGTTGACGCCGGGCACGACCGGGCTGTTCGCCGGCAAGGTCAGCGTCTTCAACAACACCCGGCAGCTCACCCACCCCGAGTACGTCATCCTGCGCGGCGACGGGCTCGAGCGGCTCGAGGCCGACGACTTCGCCGGTGCGCTCATTCCCGTGTACCCGGCGACGAAGGACATGCGCACGTGGCAGATCTCCAATGCCGTGAAGATCGCGCTGACGATGCTCGACCCGGTCGCCGATCCGCTGCCGGCGCTGCTGCGCGCCAAGCACGGGCTGCTCGACCTCGACGCGGCGCTGCGCACCGTGCACCGCCCGGACACCCGCGACCAGTGGCACGCCGCCCGCCACCGGCTCAAGTGGGACGAGGCGATCGGCGTCCAGCTGGCCTTGGCGCAACGGCGGGTCGCCGCGGCGTCGAATCCGGCCGTGCCGCGTCCGGCGAAGCCCGACGGCGTCCGCGCGGCCTTCGACCGCCGGCTGCCGTTCGAGTTGACCAAGGGCCAGCGCGAGGTCGGCGTGCAGCTCGCCGAGGAGCTCGAACGTCCGCATCCGATGCACCGGTTACTGCAGGGCGAGGTCGGCTCGGGCAAGACGGTGGTCGCCCTGCGCGCGATGCTCCAGGTGGTCGACGCCGGCGGCCAGGCCGCGCTGCTCGCCCCGACCGAGGTGCTGGCCGGCCAGCACGCCGCGTCGATCGACACGCTCCTCGGCGAGCTCGCGCACGCAGGACAGCTCGGCGGCGCCGACGAGGGAACCCGGCTGGCACTGCTGACCGGATCGCTTCCCGCGGCGGCCCGCAAGGCGGCGTTGCTCGACGCCGCGAGCGGCGCGGCCGGCATCGTCGTCGGCACGCACGCGCTGATCCAGGAGCACGTGAGCTTCGCCGACCTCGGGCTCGTCGTCGTCGACGAGCAGCACCGCTTCGGCGTCGAGCAGCGAGACGCCTTGCGCGGCAAGGCGAAACAGCCTCCGCACCTGCTTGTCATGACGGCTACGCCGATACCCCGAACGGTGGCCATGACCGTCTTCGGCGACCTCGACACGTCCGTGCTGACCGAACTGCCGCTGGGCAGGTCGCCCATCTCGACGTCGGTCGTGCCCGTGGGGGAGCGTCCGGCCTGGCTCGAACGAGGCTGGCAGCGCATCCGCGAGGAGGTGGCAGCGGGTCGGCAGGCGTTCGTCGTCTGCCCGCGCATCGGCCCGGGCACCGAGATCGACGCCGACCTCATGGCCGACTTCGCCGACGTGGACGTGCCGGGTCGGCGCCCCCCGCTCGCGGTGAACGACACGCTGGCGATGTTGCGCGATGGGCCGCTGGCCGGACTGCGGTTGGCGCCACTTCACGGTGGTCTACGTCCAGAGGAGAAGGATCGGACGATGGCCGGTTTCGTCGTCGGCGAAGTCGACGTGCTGGTTGCCACGACGGTGGTCGAGGTGGGCGTGGACGTGCCGAACGCGACGGTCATGGTGGTGCTGGACGCCGAGCGGTTCGGCGTATCGCAGCTGCACCAGCTGCGTGGGCGCATCGGCCGCGGTGCGGCGCCAGGCCTGTGCCTGCTCGTCACCGATGCGCCGCCCGATACCCCGGCGCGCGAGCGGCTCGAGGCGGTGGCCGCGACGACGGACGGCTTCGTGTTGGCCAAGCTCGACGTCGAACAGCGCCGCGAGGGTGACGTGCTCGGCGCGGCACAGTCCGGGCGGCGTTCCCAGCTGCGACTGCTGTCGCTGCTGCGCGACGAGGAGCTGATCGTCGACGCGCGCGCCGAGGCGGCCGCGCTCGTCGCGGACGATCCCGAGCTGCGCTCGCATCCGCTGCTCGCCGAGCGGGTAGCGGCCTTGATCGGAGCGCAGGCGGAGTATTTGGAGAAGGCATGAGATGACGCGCATCGTCGGCGGTGCCGCGAAGGGCAGGCACCTGGCCGTACCGCCGCACGGCACCCGACCGACGTCCGATCGGGCGCGCGAGGCGCTGTTCAACACGCTGGCCGGGTTGCTCGACGTCGAGGGCGCGCGGATGCTCGACCTGTTCGCCGGCACCGGAGCGGTGGGCTTGGAGGCGCTGTCACGAGGCGCCGTCCACGTGACGTTCGTCGAATCCGATCGCAAGGTTGCAACGGTGCTTGCCGGCAACATCGCGACGGTCGGGCTGCCAGG
>DASXRA010000104.1:0-24760 GCA_036506855.1 Jatrophihabitantaceae bacterium | reverse complement strand
TCGTCGAGCGCACGCAGCCGGCCGGCCTGCAGGTTGCCGAGCCGCACCGGTCCGATCGTGGTGCGTACGAGCCGCTGGACCGGATGCCCGACCTCGGCCAGCAGGCGACGGACGATGTGCTTGCGGCCTTCGTGCAGGGCGACCTCGACCAATGCCTGTCCCCCGCTCACGTCCACCACCCGGAACCTGTCGACTACCACTCGCCCGTCCTCGAGATCGACGCCCTGGCGCAGCCTCCGCGCTGTCTCGCGACGGGGCGGCGGCGTCACCGTCGCCAGATACGTCTTGACCACCTCGAAGGACGGGTGCATGAGCCGATGGGCGAGTTCTCCGTCGTTCGTCAGTACGAGGAGTCCCTCGCTATCGGCGTCGAGCCGGCCGACATGGAACAGCCGCTGCGGCACGTCGGCGACCAGATCACCCACCGTCGGCCGTCCCCGCGAATCGGACATTGCGCTCAACACACCACGCGGCTTGTTCAGCGCCAGGTAGACCAGGTCGTCGCGGATGTTGATCCGGACGCCGTCGACCCGGACCACCGCATGGCTGGGATCGACCCGGACGCCCATCTGCGTCACGATCCGCCCGTCGACCTCGACTCGCCCGGCGGCGATCAGCTGCTCGCAGCGCCGCCGGGATCCGACACCGGCCGCTGCCAGCACTTTCTGCAGCCTGATGCCCTCGGCCGGAGACGTCTTACCGTCAACCTCAGAGTTCGTCACTTTCAGCTCCGTCGAGCTCAGGCAGTAGTGGAGCCAAAGACGGTAGCTCGTCCAGTGATCGCAGGCCCATCTTCTCCAGGAACAGATCGGTCGTTCGGTAGAGTCCGCCGCCGGTATCCGGGTCTGCGCCGACCTCGGTGATCAGCCCCCGCGTCGTCAGCGTTCGCACCACGCTGTCGACGTTCACGCCCCTGATCGCCGAGATTCGCGCTCTCGTGACCGGTTGCCGGTAGGCAATGACGGTCAGGGTCTCCAGGGACGCCTGGGTCAGCCGCGCTCGCTGGCCCTCCATGAGGAACGCTTCGACCCACGGGGCGAGCTCTGGGCGTGTGTAGAGGCGGACGCCGCCGGCAACCTCGCGCAGTTCGACCCCGCTCCCCCGCCCGTCCAAGTCGCTGCCGAGTTCGGCCAGCGCCGACTCGATCTCGACGGCCGGGCGCTCGAGCGCTGTCGCCAATGCGGCGACGGTGACGGGTGACTCGACAACGAACAGCACAGCTTCGATCGCCGCGCGCAGGGTGACCTGATCGTCCAGACTGGGACGCGCGAGCACGTCCGAATCGGAAGTCTCGGCAGCGGCATCCTCGTCGGCGGGCGTCGAGCCCTCGGCAGCGGCATCCTCGTCGCCGGGCGTCGAGCCCTCAGCCGCGGTCAGGTTGTCAGCCGGGGTTTCGTCAACGACCAGCGCGGCGCCGTCATCGCCACGGCGCTCGTCGGCGCCGCCGGCATCAGCACTACTCACCCGTACTCCTCGTCCACTCTGTTCTCGATGACGATGCCGCCCGGGTCGCCGGCGGTTTCGCCCACCCAGCGGACCCGGAGCTCGGCCAGCGCAGCAGCCTGATCAAACGCGACGAGGCCGTCCCGATAGAGCTCCAGCACGCCGAGAAAGCGCGCGACGACTTCGAGCGTCGTCTGGCAGTCCGCCACCAACATACGAAACGTGGCGGAGCCGTGACGCAGCACGCGTTCGCGGATGATCAGCATGTGCTCTCTGACGCTGACCTGCGGCGCGTGGATGTGGTCGATCGTCAGGACGGGCGCCGGCTTGGGCCTCATCGCCTCGGCAGCGATCGCGGCGAATCGGCCAGGCGTCACGCCGATGAGCACGTCGGGCAGCAGCTGCGCGAACCGCGGCTCCAGCTCGACCGCGCGCCCGTGCCGGCGGGCCTGTGCTCGTTCGAGCTCGGCGAGATAGGCCGCCGCAAGCTTGTACGCACGATATTGGAGCAGGCGGGCGAAGAGCAGGTCGCGGGCCTCGAGGAGCGCCAGATCCTCCTCGTCTTCGATATCCGCGGCCGGGAGCAGCCGAGCCGCCTTCAGATCGAGCAGGGTCGATGCCACGACGAGAAACTCGGTGGCCTGCCCGAGATCCCACTCGCCGGACGCCGTCAGATGAGCGAGAAACTCGTCGGTGACCTGCGACAGCGCCACTTCGGTCACGTCCATCTGCCGGCGGCTGATCAGGCTGAGCAGCAGGTCGAACGGACCCTCGAAGTTGTCCAGCCGGACGTGAAAGGCCACCGACGAGTCCGCGCCTAGCTGCTCTCCACCGCCACCGAGCGGCTCGATCGCCAGCGACTCGATGGCGACGGCGTCTTCGGCGGATAGGTTCACGCCCCGCGCAGCCGACGGACCAGGATCGACGAATCGCCCTTCGACTCGAGGTCGGCGAGGACGACAGCGACGGCCTCGCGAATGATCCGGCCGCGGTCGACGGCGAGGCCGTGCTCGGCGCGCAGGTGCAGGCGCGCGGTCTCGATGTCGACCAGCTCGTCGGCCGAGCAGTAGACGGTGATCTTCTCCTCGTGCCGTTCCCGGCCGCTCGGCGCGCGATCGCCTACCGCGCGGATGCGCCGCCCACCGCGGGCGGGCCGGGCGACAACCGGCGTGGCGCGTGGCGGATCGGCCTCAGCACGATCGCGATCGCGGTCTCGATCGGCTGCGGGCGCAGGCTGCGACGCGTGCTCGTCCGGGTGCGGGACAGCACCGACACCGGGATGGTGGGCGACCTCGGCTTCGCGGGCGGCGGCCGCGGTCGTGGCGCGGAACAGTTCGGCTGCCCCCGGCAGGCTCGCGCGGCGGGTCATGTCTGAACCCGCGCGACCGTGACGCGGCCCGACTGGTTGCCTGATGCGTTCGTCGTGCGCGCGTTGGCCTGGCTCACTGATGGCCCTCCTGAGCGTGGGTACTCATCGTCATCGCGCGAGCACCTCGCGGGCGAGATTCCGATACGCAGTGGCGCCGGCCGATGAGGACGCCCACGTGGTGATTGGCTCACCCGCGACCGTAGTCTCCGGGAAGCGCACCGTCCGAGAAATCACGGTGTCGAACACTGAATCCCCAAAAGCCTCTACCACTCGCGCGAACACTTCGCGCCCGTGCAGGGTACGACCGTCGTACATCGTGGCAAGGATGCCGGCGAGTTTGAGTCGCGGATTGAGCCGCTCGCGCACTTTGTCGATGGTGTCGATCAGCAGGGCCACGCCGCGCAGGCTGAAGAACTCGCATTCCAGCGGCACGATTACCTCGTCTGCTGCCGTCAGCGCGTTCACGGTCAGCAGGCCGAGCGAGGGCTGGCAGTCGATCAGCACGAAGTCGTAGTCGGGGACGATCGGTGTGAGCACCCGCGACAGCGTCTGCTCGCGGGCGACCTCACCGACGAGCTGGACCTCGGCCGCCGACAGATCGATATTGCTGGGCAGCAGATCCATGCCCGGGACACCCGTCTTGAGCAGGATGTCGTCGATGCTCACGCCAGGCTCCATGATCAGGTTGTATGCCGTGCGGTCGAGTTGGTGCGGCTGGACGCCGAGGCCCACGGACAACGCGCCCTGCGGGTCGAAGTCGACGAGCAGCACCCGGCGCCCGAACTCGGACAGCGCCGCGCCGAGGTTGATCGTCGACGTCGTCTTGCCGACGCCGCCCTTCTGGTTGCACAGGGCGATGACTCGGGCCGGGCCGTGGCGGTCGACCGGCTTTGGCTGGACGAGCTTGCGCTTGGGGCGGGTGAGCGCGGGATCAGCCGACTTGACAGCGTCGACCGTGAACAGTGCGCCAGCCTCGGCGTCATCGGAACTTGTCGACTTAGCCATCAAGTGCTTAGACCCCCTACCTACTCATCGCTGCGCGGCCCAGCGTGGCGAGGCTACCCCACCGGCGGCCGGCATTCGCGCGATGGCAGCGTGCCACGCGGGTCGTCGTGACGCGGGCGGCTCTCCGAGCGCTCGCCGACCGCCGGCTCAGCCGAACCGCGTGGCGTCCGAGCGAGAGCGAGCTCGGCTGCGGAGTATCTCGGCTGTCGTTTCATCGGCTGGCAGGAACGCTTCCAGGTGCAGCTCGGCGAGCGTGATGTCGACCGCTGTCGCGAACGACGTGAGGGTGGTCAGCAGCTGCAGTTCGCCCTCGTGGCATCGCAGGCGCAGCGGTACGGCGAAGCCCATGTGGTCCGGGCCGGGCGTGGCCGCCGGCACGTACCCGGACAGCTCCGCGATGAACTCGTCGAGTCGCGGGTCCGGACTCTGCGCGGCACGGCGCCGCATGTTCTCGACGACGTGCTGGCCCCAATCGGCGAGGTTGCGGACGCGGCGCGCCATACCGTCCGGATGGAGCATCAGCCGCAGCATGTTGACCGGCACCTCGAGAAGCGCGGGGTCGGCGTCCTCGGTGAGCACGTCGATCGCGCTGTTGGCAGCGACCACCTCACCGTAAGGGCGCAGGACCAGCGCCGGATAGGGCGAGTGGCCGTCGAGGATGCCCTCGAGCGCGTCGCGGACCGGGCGGAGCAGCGGCTCGTCCAAGCCGGATTCGGGGAACAACGGCGCGTACCCGGCACGGAGCAACAGCGAGTTGCGTTCGCGCAGCGACAGTCCGAGCGCCTCGGCGAGCCGGACGACGATCGCCCGGCCGGGCAAGGATCGGCCGCGCTCGATGAAGCTGAGATGCCGTTGGGTCGTGCCGGCACGGATCGCGAGCTCGAGCTGGCTGACCCGGCGCGAGTCACGCCAGCGGCGCAGTTCGCTGCCGAATCCTGTCGGCTCGGCGACCGTCTCCATGAGCCCGTTCTAGCCCACCGCGCCGACATCGGACGATTCCCTGCGCGGAATTGCCGCGCGTTCGCAGCGGCCACACGATGGCGGTGCCATTGACGAGAAAGGTGACTGACCATGTCGGAATTGACCACGGACGACGTGATTCGCCGTTTCAACGAATCATTCGTACAGCACGACCCCGACGCGCTCGACGGCCTGGTGGCGCAGGACTGCGTCATGGAATCCGTCGGGCCGGCTCCGGACGGGACGCGCTTCGAGGGACGCGACGCATGCCTGCGGTTCTGGCAGGAGCTGGCGAACGACCCGAACACCAGCTTCGAGCCCGAGGAGATCGTCGTCGCCGCGGACCGCGCGACGATCCGCTGGCGCGTTCGGTTCGACCGCGCTGCGCACCCCGTGTTCGGCGACACGCAGGTGAACTCGGTGCGCGGCGTCAACTTGATGCGCGTTCGCGACGGGCAGATCGTCGAGGCCCTCGGCTACACCAAGACGCCCTGACGGCTGTGCGCTCGTTTCACCTGGAACGCCCGGGACGTATCGACGGGATCGTGCTGCGCGAGACCGACGAGCCGGCGCCGAAGCCCACCGAGATCGTCGTCCGAGTTCGTGCCGTCTCGCTCAACCGGCGCGATGCGCTCATCGTCGACCAGCAGTACCCGTTGCCGTCGGTGCCGGGGGTCGTCCCGATCAGCGACGGCGCTGGCGAAGTCGTCGCGGTCGGCGAAGAGGTCACTCGGTTCAAGGCCGGCGATCGGGTCATCGGCGGCTACTGGCCACGATGGCTCGACGGGCGACTGCGACCCGACGTGCGCGACCAGCTCGGCTGCACGCTGGACGGCATGCTGACCGAGTACGCCGTGCTGGACGAGCAGTGGGCAGTTGCCGTACCGCAGCACCTGACCTGGGACGAGGCGGCCACGCTGCCGTGCGCCGGTCTGACCGCGTGGAACTCGGTCACCAGCGGCGCGGTCGCCGGGCCTGGCCAGACCGTCCTCACCCCTCGGCAGCGGGGGCGTGTCGCTCTTCGCGATCCAGTTCGCGAAGCTGCTGGGTTGCCGCGTCATCGCCACGACCTCGAACGGCGCGAAGATCGACAAGCTGATCGCGCTCGGCGTCGATCATGTCGTCAACTACGCCGAGAACCCCCAGTGGGGGCAGGCGGTACGCGAGCTCACCGGAGGGCGCGGTGCCGACCTCGTCGTCGAGACGAGCGGCCCGGCCACGATCGAACAGTCGATGAGAGCATCGGCGCTGTACGGGCAGATCGTCCTGCTGATCACCGCCAACGGCAACAAGTCGAGCATTGAGATCTCGCACGACGCGTACAAGTCCAGCCTCGTGACCATCCGGCGGATCTTCGTAGGCAACCGCGCTGACCTGGAAGCCATGAACCGGGCGGTCTCGGCGCACCAGATGCGGCCGGTGATCGACCGGGTCTTCGAGTTCGCCGAGACGCACGACGCGTTCCGCTACTACCTTACGGGCGACGCGTTCGGGAAGGTGATCATCCGGATCGACTAGCCGCGCGCCCGCGGGTGCGCCGCCGCGTACACCTCACGAAGCTGATCGACGGTCACGAGCGTGTATATCTGCGTCGTGGTCACCGACGAATGCCCGAGCAGCTCCTGCACGACGCGGACGTCGGCGCCGCCCTCCATCAGGTGGGTCGCGAACGAATGGCGCAGCGTGTGCGGCGAGATGCCGGCGGCGAGGCCCGCCTTCTCGGCGGCGGTGCGCAATACCGTCCAGGCCGACTGGCGCGACAACTGCCCGCCGCGAGCATTGAGGAACATCGCCGGGGTGCCGCGTCCTTTCGCCGCCAGTCCGGGCCGCACCCGCACGAGGTACGCATCGACCGCCGCCACGGCGAACGACCCGAGCGGCACCCGGCGCTGCTTGCCGCCTTTGCCGGACAGCAGCACCGTGCGTTGGGCCAGCTCGACGTCGTCGACCACCAGCCCGACCGCCTCGGAAATGCGCGCACCCGTCGCGTAGAGCAGTTCGAGCAGCGCGCGGTCGCGTATCGCGAGTGGCGTCTGGTCGAAGCCGGCGGCGTCTAGCAACCGCTCGACGGCGTCGACGCTGATGGCCTTCGGCAGCCGTCGTGGCGGAGCGGGCGGACGGACGGCATGCGCGACGTCGGCGTCGACCAGACCGTCTCGCAGCGCGAACCGGTGCAGGCCTCGCACCGCCACGACCGCCCTTGCGGCGGATGTCGCCGACAGCGGCGGGTGCTCGTCGTCGCCCTCGCGCAGGTAGGCCAGGAATCCGCTCACCGTCGTGGCGTCGACCGTGGCGATGGAGCCGATGCCGCGTCCGCCGAGGTATGCGAGATAGCGGTCGAGGTCGCGCTGATAGGACACGAGTGTGTTGGACGCGACGCCGCGCTCGACCGCGAGGTGGTCGAGGTAGCTGCGCACGACGGCACCCGGTGCGAGCCGGCGCGCGGCAGAGGACCGCACACCGGCTGACGTGGTCATGGCTCAGTGCCCTGGCCGGGCCGGCCACGGCGCGTCGGCCGGGCGCAGGTTCTTCCAGCCGAGGGACCGCGATGCCGCGGCGGCGGTCACTCCCGCGACAGCCGCGGCGTTGCTCAACTCGCCGGACAGGGCGCGCTCGACCGCCTCGTCAAGCGCGACGCGCGACACGGTCAGCGTGATCTCCTCGTGCTCCGGCTCGAACCGCTCGGAGTCGGCCACCTCGACCAGGCCGCGGGCGAGGAACACGCGGATCGCCTCGTCGGTCATGCCTGGTGATGTGTACAAGTCGACAAGGACATACCAGTCGGACGCGGTGAGCGCGGCCTCCTCGTACAGCTCGCGCTGTGCCGCGACCAGAGCCGGCTCGTCGGCGACGTCGAGCAGACCGGCGGGCAGCTCGTCCAGATATTGCCGGACCGGATGGCGGTACTGGTTGACGAGGACGACGCGGTCCTCATCGTCGAGGGCCACGATCGCCACCGCGCCCGGATGCTCGACGATCTCGCGCGTCGCGACCGTGCCGTCGCTCATCCGCAACTGGTCCGTCCGCATCGAGACGACCCGGCCGCGGTACACCGGATTCGACGCGACGACCGTGTACTGGTCAGCACTCACCGCAGCGCCGCGCTGGGGTACGTGGTGGCGCCGTTACCCGGGACGGTCTGCGGTACGACGTCAAGCGGCTCGATCTCGCCCGGCGCCTCGGGGATCTCGACCGGCAGGCGCTCGGCCGCGCTGTAGGTGAGCGCGGCGTCGATCAACCCGCGGAACAGCGGATGCGCGCGAGTCGGCCGGGACTTGAGCTCGGGATGTGCCTGCGTGGCAACGAAGTACGGGTGCTGCCGGCGATCGAGCTCGACGAACTCGACGAGCCGGCCGTCGGGCGAGGTGCCGCTGATGACCAGGCCGGCGGCCTCGAGCTGTTCGCGGTATCCGTTGTTGACCTCGTAGCGGTGCCGGTGCCGCTCGGACACCTCGGTCGTGCCATATGCCTCGGCGGCGAGCGAACCCGCGGTCAGCTTGGCCGGATACGCGCCCAGGCGCATCGTGCCGCCCAGATCGGCGTTGCCGGCGACGATGTGGATCTGGTCGGCCATCGTCGCGATGACCGGCGCGGACGTCTCGGCGTCGAATTCGGTCGAGTTGGCGTCGTCGATGCCCACCAGGTGGCGCGCAGTCTCGATCACCATGCACTGCAGGCCAAGGCAGAGTCCCAGGATCGGGATGCCGTGCTCGCGCGCGTACCGGGCGGCGCCGACCTTGCCCTCGATGCCTCGCACCCCGAACCCGCCGGGAATCACCACACCGTCCACAGTGGACAGTTGAGCAGCCGCCCCCGCCTCGTCTTCGCAGGTGTCAGACGCCACCCACTTCACGTGCACCTTCGCGCGCCGGGCGAACCCGCCCGCTCGCAGTGCCTCGGTCACCGACAGGTACGCGTCGGGCAGGTCGACGTACTTGCCGACGAGCGCGATCGTCACCTCGTGACGCGGGTGGTGGACGCGGTCGAGCAGGTCACCCCAGAGCGTCCAGTCGACGTCGCGGAACTGCAGGCCGAGCCGGCGAACCACGTAGGCGTCCAGTCCCTCGGCGTGCAGCACCTTGGGGATCTCGTAGATGCTCGCCGCATCGGACGCCGAGACGACCGCCTCGGCGTCGACGTCGCACATCAGCGAGATCTTCCGCTTGACGTGATCGGAGATGTCGCGGTCGCTGCGGCACACGATCGCGTCAGGCGTGATGCCGATGCTGCGCAGCGCGGCCACCGAGTGCTGGGTCGGCTTGGTCTTGAGCTCACCGGACGGCGCGAGGTACGGCACGAGCGAGACATGCAGGAAGAAGCAGTTGTCGCGGCCGACGTCATGGCGCACCTGGCGTGCCGCCTCGAGGAACGGCAGGGACTCGATGTCACCGACCGTGCCTCCGATCTCGGTGATCACGAGGTGCGGGGTGAGGCCGTCGGCGCTCGGGGCCGCCATCGCCCGAATCCGATGCTTGATCTCGTTCGTGATGTGCGGGATGACCTGGACGGTGTCGCCGAGGTACTCGCCACGGCGCTCCTTGGCGATGACCGTGGAGTAGATCTGGCCGGTGGTGACGTTCGCCGACCCGACCAGGTCAGTGTCGAGGAAGCGCTCGTAGTGACCGATGTCGAGGTCGGTCTCGGCGCCGTCCTCGGTGACGAAGACCTCGCCGTGCTGGAACGGGTTCATCGTCCCGGGGTCGACGTTGAGATAGGGGTCGAGCTTCTGCATGGTCACCCGCACGCCGCGCGCCTTGAGCAGACTGCCCAGGCTGCTGGCCGTGAGGCCCTTGCCGAGTGAGGAGGCGACGCCTCCGGTGACGAACAGGTGTTTGGTGGGCTGCTGATTACTACTCGAACCCATGGGCGCCAGCGTCCGATCCACGGAAGTCCACGCTAACACGCCTGGGTGACATCGCCTCGCCGGTCACCGCGACGCGCCGAGCAGTTCGCGGTAGATCGCCTCGACCTGGGCGACGGTGTCGTGCTCGGTAGGCAGGCGTTGCGCGACCTCGGCGGCCCGGGCGGCGAGGGTTGCGGCCCAGGCGTCGTCGGCCAGTACCCGTCCGATCGCCTCGGCGAGCCCCCCCGGATCGCCGGGCGCGACCAAAGCGGCGCCGTCGCCGACGACGTCCGGCAGGCCACCGGCACGCGTCGCGACGAGGGGTCGCCCGGCCCGCAGGGCCTCTTGCACGGTCAGCGGGCTGCCCTCCCAGATGCTCGCCCAGACGATGACGTCCGCGGCCCGGAGGAGGTCCGGGACGTCGTCGCGGCGGCCGAGCAACGTGACCGGGGCCCGCCGAGCGGCGATCAGCGTCTCGAGCTCGGCGCGCTGCGGCCCGTCCCCGGCGATGACCACGCGCAGACTCGGCCAGCGCCCAGCCAGCGTCGCGGCGGCCTCGATCAGCACGTCATGGCCCTTCTGCGGATGCAGCCGCCCGACGCTCAGCACCATCGGGCCGGCGTCGATGCCGAGCTCGCACCGGACCTCGGACGGGAACCGCTCCGCATCTCGCAGCGGTGCAGCGACCGGGCCGGGCCGGACATCGCGCCCGCCGAGGGCGTGGACGCGGCGCTCGAGATCGGCCGAGACACACAGGGCGATGTCGGCGGCCCGGGCCACGTGACGCTCACCCAGCGCCAGAACGCGGCGGCGCAGGCCGGGCTCGGCGATCACCGCGTTGTGCCACGTCACCACCAGCGGATGGCGTCCGGTGAACGAGGCGACCGTCGCGGCGCGCAGCCCATGCGCGTGGACGAGCGCCGAACCGGCCGAGGCACGCCGAACGGCGACTGCCGCGAACGGGTCTCGCGCCGCGCCTGCGATGTGCACCGGCGTAAACGTCGCCCCGGCCCGGGAGAAGCCGAACAGATCGTCGGTCGCCTGCGGCCCGCAGACGTTCGCATGCCAACCGTGCGCGCCCAGCCCGCGAACCAGCGAGGCGACGTGGACGCCGACGCCACCCGTACTGGTGCCGAGCACGAGCGTCACCGTGTGCACGCTCATCGGACGCTCCGCCGCCGAACCGTGTCGCGTGCCGCGCGGACCAGATCGCGGTCAACGGCGGCCAGCACGGCCAGGGCGATCACCACGGCCAGCACCGCCGCGGCGGCGCCGTAGGACAGGGCGGCAAGCACGCCCTGGCCACGGGCCAGCCGGCCGACCAGCCACCCGCCGAACGCGCCGGCCGCGGCCGCACCAAAGGCCTGCGCGATGTCGCGCACGAGGCGTAGCACGTCGGGAATCATGCCGTGCCGCCATGCGGCTGCGATCAGCAAGGTCGCCGCGACGCTCACCCCGACGCCGTTGCCGAGTGCGAGCACGAGAGCCCGATCGCGGCTCGGCGCGATCGCCGCAAGGACGATGTCGGCCGCGATCGCCGCGCCCCAGCCGATCACCTGCCCGCGAGCAGCGACGGCGACCAGCCGGGCGGCGAACAACATCCGGGACAGCAGCGCGACCAGCGACCAGCCGAGCAATCCCGCGGCGAATCCGGCGATGGCCGGCGCGAACGCCGGATGCGCCGGCGAGCTGTGCCGGTCGAGCAGCAGTCCGGCGGCCGGCTCGGCGGCTGCCACGAGCGCGGCCGTGCCGAGCGCCGCCAGCGCTACGACCGCGCGGGTCGACCGCCCGGCGAGGTTCGCGAAGCCGTCGCGGTCGCCGCGGTCCCAGCTTGCCGACAGCCGCGGGAACGCCGACGTCGCCACCGGCACCGACAGCACGGCCCAGGGCAGCAGGAACACCGTCTGCGCCAAGGCGACCACCACGACCGTGCCGGTCGTCGTCCCGTCGTTGGCCAGGAACACCATGACCGCGGTGGCGAGCTGCTGGGCGCCGAGCGTCGCTCCACCGGCCAGGGCGGCCCGCCGGGCGGGTGCGCCGAGTGCCTGCGGGAAGCGGAACGTCGGCCGGTACCGGATGCCCAGCCGCCACACCGCGGGCAGCTGGCAACACGCCAGCACGACCACGCCGAGCGTCGTGCCGAGACTCAGCACGAGCTCGTCCGGGCGAGACAGATCCGCCGCGTCGCGTCCGGGGCCGGCTAGCGCACCGTAGGCGAGGTACACGCCGATCACGGTCAGGCTCGACAGGAGCGGCGCGAGGGCCGGCCAGGCGAAGCGCTCTGCCGACTGCAACGCGCCGCCGAGGACGATGCCCAGGCCGTAGAAGAGCACCTGCGGCGCGAATGCGACGAGCATGCGGGCACCGAGCGCATGCGCGCCGGCGCACTGATCGTCGCCGAGCAGAAGCCGGGTGAGCGGCCCGGAGACGGCGACGATCCCGATCGCGACGACCGTCATCACGGCCAACGTCCAGGTGAGCAGCGCCGACACGATCCGCGAAGCTGCCTCGCGCTGCTCGGCCGACATGGCCGGGGCGAGGATCGGCACGACCAGGGCCGATAGCGTCCCGCCGGCGACGATGTCGAAGACGATGTTCGGGATGGTGTTGGCCGTCTGGTAGACGGCGCCCACGCAGCTGGCTCCCACGCTGCGTGCGAACACGGCCGTGCGGCCGAATCCGGTGAGGCGGGCGATCACCGTGATGGCGGCGATCAGCGCGGCGGCCCGGAGCAGCCGTCCGGAAGTGCCGGCGGCTGTCACCTGCGCCCGAGCTGGTCGACCCAGCGCAGTGCGGGCGTGGCGTCGATGACCTTGCTGAAGCTCACCCGCTCGCTTGCCGCGGTGAGCGCGCCGATGACCACCGCGGCGCCGACCCGGGTTCGTCGCGAGCCGCTGGCCAGTCGTACCCCGAGCAGCGCTCCGAGCGTGTTCGCGCCGAGGTCGCCCAGCATCGTCCGCTCGCCGAGATCGCCCGGCAGGACCGCCGCTGCGGCGCCGGCACTTGCGGCTGCAACGCCGCCCGCTGGTCCGGACGACGCGATGAGGCCGGCGGCGATTGTTGCCTTGGCGGCGCGTCCCGGCCGAAGATCGAGCAGGTTCAGCAGGTTGGCCGATCCCGCGATCACGCCCGCGCGCAGGATCCGGTCGGGCAGGCCTCCGGCGCCGAGGCGTCCGGCGGCGCCCAGCGCGGCGGCACCGATCACCGCGGCCTTCACCACGCCGCCGCTCACCCGACCGGCCCGCGCCGCAGCGAGGTGCCCGGCCAGCCCCTTGTCGCCCGCGGACTCGGCCCGCGGCGCGAGCAGGTCGTCATACGCCCCGGCGAGTGCGGCCGCTCCCCCGGCCAACAATGCCGCGCCACGCCGCGTTGGCGGCTCGAGCGCGGCCGCCGCCAAAGCGCCCACGGCCGCCGCGGCGCCGCCGGCGAGCGAGACCTGCGTGCCGCGGTAGTTGCGCCGCAGCCAGCCCGAAACGTGATCCAGCGACGCGGACTCGCTCAGCCGGACCGCGGCTGCTGCTGCGACGACCGCGGCGACGGCTGCCGAACGCGCCGGCCGGGCGGCTACGGCCCGCACGCGAGCGTCGCGCACCGGCTTACTTCACAGGGTCGGGGAAGAGCGCGCTCGCCCCGTCACCGGTTCCGTAGTGCCCGACGACCGTTTGCGGCTCGGGCCTGACCATGCCGGCCAGAGCCAGTGCGGTCGACACCCGGCCCAGCGAGGTGTCGGCGTTGTCGACCGTCGCGACCGTGCCCTTGTCGGCCTGGTCGGCGCGAACCAATGCGACGACGCCGCCCTTGGTCGCGGACGGCGGACTGCCGACGACGACGGTGTGCCCGCCCTTGTCGTGCAGCTGGCTGATCAACGCCAGCTGGGTCTTACCGCCCGCGTCGTCGGCAGGCAGGGCGCCGCCCGCGACGACGACGACCGCGGTTGCGGCGGTGACTTTGTCGCCGCCCTCGACCTTGACCATGTTCAGCTCGGAGAAGCCGGCGAGCACCTGCTGCAGGTCGGTCTGCTCGCCCTTGCCGAGCAGCACGAACGCCAGCAGCGCACCGCCGAGCTGGCCTGCGTCGTCGACCGACGGGTAGGTCAGGCCGATGGGGTGCACGCCGCCGGTGGCCAGTGCGGTGATGTCGCCGGCGCGCTTCGGATCGGTGTAGTCGCCGGTGAGCTGGATCCGTCCGGTGATCGTGCCGCCGGCGGCGGTGACCACTTTCGCTACGCCGTCCTTCATGTCGCCGGACGCGCCGGGCAGCCCGATGATCAGCACGTTGACGTCCGTGAGCGAAGACTTGACGATCTGCTCGCCGTACAGCGAGGCGAACTTCTCCGCGTTGCCGACCTGGCCTTGCAGCGTGCCGACCTGCGCCGAGAGCGCCTTGCGGTCGTTCTTCAGCGAGTCGACCTGGTGTCGCAGATCCTTCGTGATCGGGCCGTTCAGGGCAGTGGTGCCGACCACGATGCCCAGTGCCAGAGCCAGGAAGACCGCAATGATCGAAACTACGTGGTAGCGGAACGAGATCACGAGAAGAGGTCCCCTAGCCAGGCGACGAATCGGTCCCACTTGTCGCCGAATATGTCGAGGTAGGTGCGGCCGGCCTCCGACACGGCCAGCGCCGCACCGATCGCGATGAACGCCGCGAGCACGAGCAGCAGCAGGGCCGCGGAAGAGATCCGGCTGCGATACAGGCGGCTGACACCCTTGGCGTCGACCAGCTTGCCGCCCAGCCGCAGACGGGTGAGAAACGTCGACGCCATACCGCCGCGGCCCTTGTCGAGGAACTCGACGAGCGTGGCGTGGGTACCGACCGCGACGATCAGCGCCGCGCCCTTCTCGTCCGCCAGAAGCATCGCGATGTCCTCGCTGGTGCCCATCGCCGGGAACGTGACCGCCTCGATGCCCAGATCCTGCACGCGGGCCAGGCCCGGCGCGCGGCCGTCCGGGTAGGCGTGCACGACCACCTCGGCTCCGCTGCGGAGCACGTCGTCGCTGACCGAGTCCATGTCGCCGACGATCATGTGCGGTTTGTACCCGGCCTCGCGCAGCGCGTCCGCGCCGCCGTCGACACCGATCAGCACCGGCTTGTACTCGTGGATGTAGTGGCGCAGCGCGGCGAGATCCTGCTTGTAGTCGTATCCACGGACGACCACGAGCGCGTGCCGACCCTCGATCTTGGTGCGGACGTCCGGCACACCGACACCGTCGAGCAGCAGCGCGCGCTCGCGCTTCATGTACTCCATGGTGTTGTTCGCGAACGCCTCGAGCTGCGTCGACAGGCCGGACTTGGCCTCGCCCATCTGCGACGCGATCGACTCGGTGTCCTGGGCGGTGCCCTTGGCGACGAATTGTTCGCCGATGTAGAGGGTGTCGCCGTCCAGGCGGACCCGCATGCCCTCCTTGACCGCGGCGAAGATCTCGTTGCCGACGTTGTCGAGCAGCGGGACGCCGCTCGCGACGAGCAAGTCAGGCCCGAGGTTCGGGTAGCGCCCGGAAATGCTCGGCTGGGCGTTGACGACCGCTCCGACCTTGGCCGCCACCAGAGACTCGGCGGCCACTCGATCGAGGTCGACGTGGTCGATGATCGCGATGTCGCCCGGGTTCAGACGCCCGACCAGCCGCTTGGTACGCCGGTCAAGGCGCGCGACGCCGCTGACTCCGGCCAAGCCGTCGGAGCGCATGCGGCGCAGCGTTGCGAGCTTCATGGGTGTCTATCGTGCCACCGTCGTCGCCTGGCGGCTGCGGCGCCACGCTGCTCAGGCCGGAGTCTTCGAGGCGCGCGGCCGCCTGCGACTCCCGCCGGGCGCCGTCGCGAACTCGTCGGACGCGGCGCTGAGCAGCTCCGCGGCATGTTCGCGCGCTGTTCCCGAGTCCCTTCCGGCCAGCATCCGCGCCAGCTCGGCCACTCGCTGCTCGCCGTCGACCACCCGCACGTCACTGCGCGTGACTCCCCCGGCGGCGGTGTCCTGCGGCTTGTCGACGACGACGTGCTGGTCGGCGTAAGCGGCAACCTGCGGCAAATGTGTGACTACGAGAACCTGGTGGTCGCGCGCAAGGCGGGCAAGTCGCCGGCCGACCTCGACGGCGGCCCGCCCGCCCACGCCGGCGTCGACCTCGTCGAACACCATCGTCGGCACCGGGTCCGTGTCAGCGAGGCAGACCTCGACCGCGAGCATGACCCGGGACAGCTCGCCGCCGGACGCCCCGCGCTGCAACGGCAGGGCCGGGGCGTCGCGATGTGGCCGCAGCAGCAGCTCCACCTCGTCGACGCCGTCGGTCGTCGCGCCGACGTCGGTGCCGTCCAGCTCCAGCCTCGGCGCCCCGGCGACGGCCGGGCGCCGGTGTATCTCGACGGTGACCTCGGCCGAGGACATTGCCAGGCCGGTCAGCTCGTCGGTGATCGCCTGCCCCAGCTTGGCGGCAGCCTGTGTGCGCCGCATGGATATCTCGCTGGCAAGGGTCGCGGCCTGCTCGGCGGCCCGATCGCGCTCGGCGCGGAGTACGGCCAGCGCCTCGTCGGACACGTCGAGATCGAGCAGGCGCTGCCGGGCTGCCTCGGCCCAGGCCAGCACCGCGTCGATGTCGTCGCCGTACTTGCGGGTCAGCCCGGTCAACACCGCCCGCCTCGCCTCGGCCTGCGCCAGGCGCTCCGGGTCGGCGTCGAGCCGCTCGCCGTACGCGGCAAGCTCGGCGCCGACGTCCGCCGCGGCGGCGGACAGCTCGGCTAGCCGGTGCCCGAGGGCGTCCAGCTCCGGGTCGTCGCCGGCTTGCTGCGCGAGCGCCCGGGTCGCCTGACCGAGCAGGCCGCTGACGTCCGCGACATCGGCGGCCGGGTCGTCGGGATCGCCGAGCAGCGCATCGTGCGCCGTGCGCGCAGCCAGCCGGAGGGCGTCGGCGTGAGCGAGCCGGGTGGCGACCAGGGCGAGCTCCAGGTCCTCACCCGGCTGCGGATCGGCGGCGTCGATCTCGGCGATGCCGTGCGCCAGGAGGTCTGCCTCGCGTTGCATCTCGCGTGCTCGGGTAATGCGGTCGGCCAGCCGAGCCGCGGTCTCACGCCAGTGCGCGAACGCCGCCGCGTAGTCGGTGAGGTCGATGCCGGCGTAGCGGTCCAGTGCACCCCGCTGCTCGGCGGGGCGGGTGAGCCGTTGCTGGTCGGCCTGCCCGTGCACCGCGACCAGCCGCTCGGCGAGCTCGCCGAGGACGCCCACCGGCGCCGGCGCACCGCCGACGTAGGCCCGCGAGCGCCCGGACGCGCTGACCGATCGACGCAGCACCAGCGTGCCGTCGTCGTCGACCTCGCCGCCGGCGTCGGCGACCCGGGCGGCTACCGGCGAGTCGGTGCCGACCAGGAGCCGCCCGTCGACGCTGGCCGAATCGGCGCCGCTGCGCACCCGGGCCGAATCGGCACGCTCGCCGAACAGCAGCAGCAGGCCGGTCACGACCATGGTCTTTCCGGCGCCGGTCTCGCCGGTGACGACGGTGAGCCCAGGGGCGAGCGGAAGAACCGCATCATCGATCACGCCGAGGCCACGGATGCGGAGCTCTTCGAGCACGTATCGCAGGCTAGCCGCTCGCACCGGGTCTCAGTCACCCAGCCGAGTCGGGCGACCCGTCGCGGAAACCACGCACCGGAAGCTGGAACTTCGTCACCAGGCGCTCGCCGAAGCTCCAGTCGTGGATGCGCACGATGCGCACCGGCGCGATACCGCGGCGCACGGTGACCCTGCCGCCCGGCGGGATGTCGACGGAGCGGCGCCCGTCGCAGGCGAGCACGCCAGGCTGATCCTCGCCGATGAGGTCGAGGTCGACGACCGAGTCCGGAGCGACCACGATGGGACGCGCGAACAGCGCGTGCGCCGCATTCGGCACGACCAGCAGTGCGTCGACGTTCGGCCACACGATCGGGCCGCCGGCCGAGTAGGCGTACGCGGTCGACCCGGTCGGAGTCGCGCAGAGCACGCCGTCGCAGCCGAAACGCAGCAGCGGGCGCCCGTCGACGGCGACCGCGATCTCGAGGATGCGCTCGCGGATGCTCTTCTCCACCGATGCCTCGTTCAGCGCCCATGAGGTCGCGACGACATGACCGTGATCGGACACCTCGATGTCGACCGTCATGCGCTCCTCGACCTCGTAGCGACGGTCGACAAGTGCCTTGACGGTGGCCGTGAGCGCCTCGGGATCAGCCTCTGCGAGGAACCCGACGCGCCCGAAGTTCACGCCGAGCATCGCCACCCCAGCCGGACGGGCGAACTCCGCCGCTCGCAGGAACGTGCCGTCGCCCCCGAACACCAGGACGACCTCGGCTCCCTGCGCCGCGCCGGGCCCGCGGACGACGGTGACCTTCTCACCGCACCCGCACTCGATCGCCTCGTCCGCGAGCATCCGGACCTCGAAGCCCGCATCGCGCAGCTGGTCGGCAGCCTCGGCAGCCATGCGGGTGATCTCGTGACGCGTCGTGTGGGCGACGACGAGCGCGGACCTCATGACCGCTCCTTCGCTGCGTCTGGCGCGGCGTCTCGGTCCGGCCCGATATCTCGCGACGCGGCATTGTCGACTTCACGGTGCACTTCGCGCTCGATCGCGGACCGATCCAGCGCGCGATCAGTTCCCAGCACATCCCTGCGTAGCCACAGGAAGAATTCCACGTTCCCGGACGGACCTGGTAGCGGACTGCGCGCAACGCCCGCGGCGCCCCAGCCCAGCTCGGCAGCACGCTCGGCGACGGCGATAACGGCGCCGGATCGCAACGCCGGATCGCGTACGACGCCGCCACTGCCAAGACTCTCGCGTCCCACCTCGAACTGCGGCTTGACCATGGGCAGCAGATCTCCGTCGTCGGCCGTGCAGGCCACCAGGGCGGGCAGCACGACACCCAGCGATATGAACGACACGTCCACGACGGTCAGCCCGACGCGTCCGCCGATCTGCTCCGGTGTCAAGGACCGAACGTTCGTCCGGTCGACGACGCGCACCCGCGGATCAGTGCGCAGCGACCATGCCAGCTGGCCGTAGCCGACGTCGACGGCCACGACCTCCGCCGCCTCACGGCGTAGCAGCACGTCGGTGAACCCGCCGGTCGACGCGCCTGCGTCCAGGCAACGCCGGCCGGCGACCTCGATCCCAGGCAGCGCCGCGAGCGCGCCGGCAAGCTTGTGGCCACCCCGCGAGACGTACTCGCGCGCGTTCCCGTCGACCACCCGCACGGGAGTGTCGCCGTCGACGCCGGTTGCCGCCTTCGTTGCCTTCAGTCCGCGGACCTCGACGCGGCCCGACGCGATGAGGCTCGCAGCCTGGGCCCGCGACCGAGCCATGCCGCGTCGCACGAGCTCGGCATCCAGGCGCAGCCGACGCGCCACGCTCAGCCGTCCGCCGCACCGTCGATGTCGCTCAGCGCCGTCTGCAGCTCCGCGTGCACTTGGTCGTAGCGTTCGGCGTGCTCGGCTAGCGGGCGGTGCTCGATGTCTTCGAGCTGGGCCAGCTGACTGCGCACGCGTTCGTCTAACGGCGTCTGCACCGGTTCCT
The DNA here is from genome assembly GCA_036506855.1 of Jatrophihabitantaceae bacterium. GTDB lineage: Bacteria > Actinomycetota > Actinomycetes > Mycobacteriales > Jatrophihabitantaceae > DASXRA01. Next base: position 5,616 of record DASXRA010000104.1, on the reverse strand, counting down.
GCTCGAGCGACACGGGCGAGGCCTCCTTGGCTGGGCACGCTGCTACGACGACCTCGACGGTACCGTCGCAAGGTCGACTTCGGTCGCGGACGCCCGCGACGTGGCGAAAGGACGGGAATGGCGACGATCGAGGAATGTGAGAAGGCGTTCCAGGATCTCGCCACGATGCTCGGCAACCTCGACGCCGACCGACGCGAGAAGTCCGTCCTCGACCGATCGGTCAGTTGCACGATCCGCGACCACGGCGTGACCTTCGCCGGGCAGCTCCGCGACGGGGGCCTGCATGACATCCGCAGGGTCGATCGCGCCGATGCCCAGGTTCGCCTCACGCTGCACAGCGACGATCTGATCAGGCTGAGCACCGGCAAGCTGAACTTCGCCGCCGCGTGGGCGACCGGCAAGGTACGAGTGGACGCGAACGTGTTCGATCTGCTCAGGCTCAGGTCTCTGTTCTGAACCGCCGGTTTCCGGCCCGCAACAGCCGCACCGCGCCGTTCGCCGCCACCGCACAGGTCAGGCATCGCGCAGGCCCAGCCGTTCGAGCGCGTCGGCAGCCGTCACGTCCCCCGACTGGCACCGGTTCACGCCGGTCCGCCATCCGGCCGCACACAGAGCACGCAGCGCGTCGGTGTCGTCCCGGCTGCCGGAGGCCGGCCGGCCGGTGAGCAGCAGCCCGCCTTCGGCCCAGGCGACGTGCCAGGCGCCGCAGGCGATCCCGTCCGCAACGTCGACCGGCCCGGGGTGTGCCGCGAGCAGGCCGGACAGGTCGTCGGCGACATATGTCGGTCGGCTCGGCGGTGCCGCCCGGAGTAGATCGCCCGGCGTGGTGACCCCGCTGAGTACGAGCAGGCTGTGACAGCCGACGGCGTTGGCGCCCTCGATGTCGGTGTCGAGCCGATCGCCCACGACCAGCGGCCGCTGCGCTCCGGAGCGCTCGACAGTCTCGCGATGCATGGTCGGGTCGGGCTTGCCGGTCGAGATGGGCGTGCGGCCGGTGGCATGACGAAGCGCGGCCACCAACGACCCGTTGCCCGGCAGAGGTCCACGCGCGGACGGCACCGTGGCGTCCAGGTTGGTCGCGATCCACGGCAGGCCCCGGCGGATCGCGACGGCGCCCTCGGCGAGCATCGCCCAGTCCAGCTCAGGCGAGTAACCCTGCACGACAGCGACCGGAGCGTCCTCGGCGCTCGACACCGGCACCAAGCCGCGTTCTGTGAGCGCCTCGGTCAGCCCAATGGTGCCGACGACCAGCACGCGCGACGCAGCGGGCAGCCGCTCGGCGAGGTAGTGCGCTGCTGCCTGCGCCGACGTGATGACCTCACCCGGCTCAGCCGGAACGCCGAGCTGCCTGAGGTGGGCGGCCACGACCGACGGTGGGCGCGCGGCATTGTTGGTGACGAACGCGAGACGCATGCCCTGCTGCCGGGCCCTGCCGAGCGCGTCGGACGCTCCGGAGACCTCGTCCGCACCGACATAAACGACGCCATCGAGGTCGAGCAACGCAATGTCATACACGGTGGCGAGCGGCGCAGCGCAGCCGAGCAGGGTTGCTGCGTGCATCGCCGTCAAGACCCCTTTCGTGTCGTTTGCCGAAGGGACATTAGCCCGGCCCCGGCGGCCTGCGTACGATCCGGTGACGTGAGTTCGGCTTTCCCGCCCGCTAGTTCGGGCCTTTCGCTTGCCCCTTTCCGCGCGCTGCGTCCGGCGGTGGATGCTGACCGGCTCGGCCGGTTGCTGTGCCCGCCCTACGACGTGATCGACGATGCCCAGCGCAGCGCGCTGCTCGGGCGTGACCCGGACAACGCAGTCGCGATCATCCTGCCGCGAGCCGCTGACGGCGTTGACGCGTATGCGTCGGCGGTCGCGCGGATGAACGCCGCCGTCGCATCCGGACTGCTCGCCGCCGATGCCGAGCCTGCCCTGTACGTCTACGAGATGCGTGCGGTCGACGGGGCGATCACCCGCGGACTGCTCGGCGCCGTCGAGCTTCGCGATCCTGCCGACGGAGTCATCCTGCCGCACGAGAACACGATGGCCGGACCGGTCGCCGATCGGTTGGCGCTGATGGCCGCGACCGAGGCCGATCTCGAGCCGATCTATCTCGTTTATGACGGCGGCGGGGCTGCGTCCAAGCTCATCAGCGACGTTCAAGACGTGGACGTACTCGCGACTGCGACGACTCCCGACGGCAACGCCCATCGCCTGTGGGCGATCACGGATCCGGCTCGTCATGTTGCCGTCGAGGCGGACCTCTCGTCCCGGCGGGCACTCATCGCTGACGGGCATCATCGCTATGCCACGTACCGCCAGCTGCAGAGCGACCTTCGTGCCGAGCACGGCGACGGACCGTGGGACCGCGGACTGGCATTGCTCGTCGACTCGTCCAGCTACGGACCACAGGTGCACGCGATACATCGCGTTCTCGTCGGCGTGCCGCTGCAGGGCGCGGTCGAGCAAGCCGAGCGGGCATGCGAGGTTCATGAGATCGGCACTGCCCACGCTGCCCTCGACGCGGCCGCCGGCGTGCCTGGATTCGCTGCTGTGCTCACAGATGGGTCACGCTCTTTCCTGATCAGCAAGCCTGACTCGGACGTTGTCAGCGGCACGCTGGCGCCCGGCGAGCCGGCGGCACTGGCCGACCTGGACGTCACCGTGCTGCACCGTGCGCTGGTCGGGCGGGTATGGCACCTGCCCGACACCGCCGAAGCTGTCGGGTATGCGCACAGCGTCGACGAGGCGATCGCAGAAGCTGTGCGTACCGCCGGCACAGCCGTACTGCTACGGCCCACTCCCGTCGAAGCAGTCGCCGCCGTAGCTGCTGCCGGGGCTCGGATGCCGAGGAAGTCGACGTTCTTCACGCCGAAACCAGCTTCTGGGCTGGTCATGCGGCGCTTCGTCGACCAGACCTAGGGATTGGCCGGCACGGACTTCGCCGCCCTGGGCTTGCGCTTCACGGATGTCGCCGGAGCAGATTTCGCCGGTGACGTCGGCATCGAGCCTCCCTTCGCCTTACGAGCGGTGACGACGTCGACCTCGTAGCGACTCGTCGGAATGCCGGAGCCCGTACGCCAGAACCTCCTGCGCAAACTGCCCGTCACCTCGAGAACCTCGCCAGGCGCTAGGCGAACAGCGGCCTTGCGGGCCGCCAGCCGGGTAGTCGCGCATTCGATGCTGTCGACGCGCGTACGACCGAAACTGCCCTTCGGGCGCGGCACCGTGAGCCGGAATGAGCACAGTTCGTCGCCGCTGGGCATTGTGCGCACACGCGGTACCTCGGCGAGGACGCCGCGCAGGAATACATGATTGTCGGCCGCCGAGGGCTTGCTCTGGTCCATACCCACATCCTTGCCAAGGGCGGTACAGCGTTGAAGGCCTGCGGACAATCTGTGGATAGCGAAATGCCCTGTGGAAAACTCAGGCTCGGGCAAGCTGGTGCGCCCGCGTGGGCCAGCACCGGCCCGCCAGCAACGCGGCTTGCTAGAGAAGCGCGGCTGCGCGCTCGGCCGCGTCCGTCTCGCCCGACCTGTCGAGCGCCGCCGACGCCGCGAACCATTGGGCGGCATCGTCCGGACGCTCCGCGGCGAGCAGAGCATCCGCGTAGGCGTACCACAGCCGCATCGCGCCCGGGCGAGGCTTCGCGCGATCGATGCCACCGCGGCCGAGCACTGTCAACGCAACGTCCAACTGTCCGAGATCGCGTCTCGCACCGGCCACGACGATGAGCAGCTCCACGTAGGTCTCGGCATCGAGCTTTCGCGCATCGGGGTCGTTGAGCATTCGAACCGCCTGTTGTGGACGGCCGAGCGCCCTCTCGCAGTCCGCCATCAGCGCCAGGTCGCGGGGATCGCCCGAGATGCGGCGAGCGGTGCGGAGCTCGCTCAACGCCTCCGCCCATTCTTCGGCGTGATACGCGGCCACGCCGACCGCCTCTCGCACCGCGGCCACCCGGGCCGCCCGATTGCGTGCCGCTCTGGCGTGCTCGAGTGCCCGGACAGGGTCGACATCGAGTAACTGGCCCGCAGCGACGAGATGCCCGGCGACGGCCTGCGCGTTCGGCTTGCTCAGGGTTTTCAGCTCAGCACGCACCGACGGGTCGAGCAGCCGTACATCAACATCCTCGGGCACGGGCGGTTCGGTCGGATCACGCGCCGGCTCGCCTGACCTGAGCGGAGGGCGACCACGACCTGCACTGCCGCTAGACGAACTGCTGCGCGCGGCACTACGCCGTAGCTGACTGCCAGGCTTGCGTCGCGCCCCCTCCGCTCGCTCGGCCCGGGCCGCATCGCCTTCCTTCGCACGTCGCTGCCTGGGGCCGTCGCGTCCGCTCGTTCGAGGTGCAGCAGCGTCGCTCTGACTACGACGGCCGGCAGAACGCTGACCCGCCACGCCGGAGTCAGCGCCCGCGCTCGGCCTGCGGGTTCGGCGCTCTGCCGAGGGATCCGCGCGCTGGCCGGTCCGGTCGGCTCCTGCCCGCGACCCATCGGCCCGGCGCCGTGCCGAGCCGCGATCCGCTCGAGAACCGTCGCCGCCAAGGTCGCCGCCGCCGCGACGGCCGCCTACGGCCTTTCCGCCGTTACGCGCCGTGCGCCGGGCGCCGTCCACGCCGGCCCGCTTGCCTGCCGAATCGGCATTGCCCTGCCCGTCACCCCGGGCTCTAGCCACAGTTGACTCATCCCGCCTCGAGAAATGCAACAAGGGCCGTTCCGAGTATCCGGAGCGACCCTTGTTGCGAAGTTGTGTCCGGCGACGTCCTACTCTCCCACGCAGTGGCCCGCGCAGTACCATCGGCGCTGAGAGGCTTAGCTTCCGGGTTCGGGATGGGACCGGGCGTTTCCCTCTCGCTATGGTCGCCGAAACTCTATTGAGATGTCGGTCCACGCTGCTGCAAATCAGCAGCGGACCGCACCTCGGGAACCGCACAGTGGACGCGTGGCACACACCGTGGATCGAAATCCACGAGATGTTGTTTGTGGCAAGTCCTCGGCCTATTAGTACCGGTCAGCTTCATGCGTTACCGCACTTCCACCTCCGGCCTATCAACCCGGTGGTCTCGCCGGGGGCCTTACTCCATAAAGGATGGGAGATCTTATCTTGAAGCAGGCTTCCCGCTTAGATGCTTTCAGCGGTTATCCCTTCCGAACGTAGCCAACCAGCAGTGCTCCTGGCGGAACAACTGGCACACCAGAGGTTCGTCCGTCCCGGTCCTCTCGTACTAAGGACAGCCCTTCTCAAATCTCCTGCGCGCGCGGCGGATAGGGACCGAACTGTCTCACGACGTTCTAAACCCAGCTCGCGTACCGCTTTAATGGGCGAACAGCCCAACCCTTGGGACCGACTCCAGCCCCAGGATGCGACGAGCCGACATCGAGGTGCCAAACCATCCCGTCGATATGGACTCTTGGGGAAGATCAGCCTGTTATCCCCGGGGTACCTTTTATCCGTTGAGCGACACCGCTTCCACAAGCCGGTGCCGGGTCACTAGTCCCAGCTTTCGCTCCTGCTCGACATGTCTGTCTCACAGTCAAGCTCCCTTGTGCACTTGCACTCGACACCTGATTGCCAACCAGGCTGAGGGAACCTTTGGGCGCCTCCGTTACATTTTGGGAGGCGACCGCC
>DASXRA010000103.1:0-6509 GCA_036506855.1 Jatrophihabitantaceae bacterium | reverse complement strand
GGGCCGGCCGCGCTGGGCAATGTCCGCGCGGTGGCCGCTGTCGATCCCGCCTGGCGCAGCGTGCCCAGCCCGTACGGGCCGGTTGCGCTGCGGTTCGAGCACCTGGCCGTCATCCTGGGCGGCGGCGGGCCACTGGGCGCGGTGATCGTGTTCCGTCTGTGCGCGGCCGCATGCGTCGTGGCGATCGGACTGCTCGCCGCCGACCTGGCCGGCCCGCACCGCATCCGGGCGTTGATCCTGACCGTGCTCAACCCGCTCGTTCTGCTTCAAGTGATCTCCGCGACGCACCTCGAGGGGCTGGTCTGCGCGTTGCTGCTCGGCGGGCTGGTCGCCGTGCGCCGTGGCAATGTGGTCCTCGGCATCGTCCTCGCCTGCGTGGCGGGTGCGGTAAAGGCGCCGGCCTTCGTCGCTGTTGTGGTGATCATCGCTGCTCAGCGGCAAGGACAGACCGGTCGCCGCGCCTGGCGGGGCGGTGCGCGCGACATCACGGCGGCCGTGGCTGTGTGTGCCGGTCTGACGATGCTCGTGCCGCATGGCTGGGGCTGGGTGAACGCGCTGGAGACGCCGGCGCTCGGCTACACGCCCGGCGCGCCCGCCAGCCTCGTCGGCGATCTGTTCAAGCCGATCATCCAGCCGGCGTCGTTCGACGATCTCGCCGCGGGCGGGCGGACGGTCGCCCTGCTCGCGGCCAGCTGCATCGTCGCGTACCTGGCTGTGACCGCCCGGCGCCGCCCGCTTGAGGCAACGGTCGGACTTGGCCTGATCGCGGTCGCCCTGCTCAGCCCGGTCATCTACCCCTGGTACCTGCTCTGGGGTGCGCTCTGCCTGGCGCCAACCGCCCGACGACACGACCGTGACCTGCTGGTCCTAGCCTGTGCCATAGGCTGCGTGGTTGCGGTCCCGGGCTTGTCGCGTCTTGTCATCGACCTCATCAGCACCGGGCTCATTGGCTGCATCATCGCGATCGTCGGTGGCCGCCTGCCGCACGGCCGTGATGACCGTGCTCTGCGGTCGGTCCGGCGCTGGCACGTCGTGCCGACGATCCGCGTGGAGCCGCACGCGTGATCGGTGGCTAGTTGCGGTCGTCGGGTCGGGGCACTGACAGCACGGAGGTCTGGTCGGGGTAGGGCAGGGCTGGGGTGAGTCCGCGGAGGCGTCGTTCGGTGACGCCTGCTGCGGCGATGGCTTGGCGGTAGCGGCGGCGGCGGCTGTTGTCGAGAACGATGATGCCGCCCGGCTCCAGGCGCGGCAGGGCGGCGGTGAGGCAGGCTTCGCGGGCGCGGCCGTCGATGACGATCAGGGCGAAGGTCCCGCCGACCTTGTCGATGGTGGCGACGTAGTCGGCGAAGTCGAGCCCGGCCTGACCCTCCTTGGCCGAGGTCACGATCGGGTTGGCCGAGCGGACCGCCTCGACGACGTGCAGCTCGACGTTGCGGTGCGCGGCCAGCGCCGGCCCGAAGTACTCCGCGAACGCGCGGTCGTGCTCGACGGAGTGCACCTCGTCGGCGCGCTGCGCGAGCCACAGCGTGCTCGCCCCCGCGCCGTACTCGAAGACCCGCACGGGGTGCGGATGAGCCGAGAGCCATGCGTCGACGACGTCGATGGCGCGATAGGTCCACCACGGCACGTCGAGCTCGGCCATGGCCAGCGCGTCACGCACCCGGGGCAGGCTGTAGGCCCAGTGCCGCAGGCGCGTCTCTCGAGACGGTGGCTCCGTACCCAGGAGTCCGGTGCGGGTGAGCAGCCGTCCAACTCGGCGTGCCCCGGCCGTGTACACGGTCTTCGCAAGCTGCATTAATTGGCCACTGTCCATGAAGGGGTCGCGTTCAGTCGGGAAAGTTCGCAGCGGACAGTGTATTGGCCGCCGTTCGCCGGGCGAACCACAGGCCCAGCAGCCCGCCGATTCCGTCGACGATGATGAGCAGGACACGGGCGATAGTGGCTACCGCTGTGGCCGGCCCGCCGGCCAGGCCGCTGAACGCGACGAACACCAGCTCGCGCACCCCTGCGCCGGCCGGCACCGGCACCGCGAGAAACCCAAGAATCCACGCCGCGACCGCCGCGAACGCGACCTGGGACGGACGCTGGTCGTAGCCAAGCGACTCGGTGACGGCGACGGACGCCATCCCGACCAGCAGCCAGGTCGGGACGGCCCGGACGATCAGGCCCAGCATCGCCGGCCACGGTGGAGGGTCGAGCGATACCCGTCCGCGGGTCAACCGCTCCGCGAGCGCGAGCACCCGTCCGAGGATCGCCGGATGTACCGCGGCGACGCCGGCCGGGATCACTGCCAGGGCCGTCCAGCCCCAGCCGAGGCCATGACGCGCGGCGGCGAACGGCAGCAATGCCGCGCAGACGATCGCGGCGGCGATGCACATGACCGCGTAGGACAGCAGCGTGGTCGCGTAGGCGCTGGTGCGGCGCACGCCGGCGCGCTGCGCCAGCTCGCCTCGTCCGATCACTGGCCAGATGCCGCCGGGCAGGTATTTGCCCAGCTCTCCGCCGAAGTACCACGCGACCGCGTGGCGCCGCCGTTGCGGATCGCCGAACACCTGCAGGCACGACCACCACAGCATGCCCAGGAACGTCATGCCGGCCGCGCCACAGCACAGCGCGACGGCAATCCAGCCGAGCTTCGCGTGCGCGATCGAGTGGCGGACGCTCTCCCAGTCGTCGGCCAGCGCCTTCGCACACAGGGCGATAGCGACCAGCGCCGCGATGACGCCCGCGGCGTTCAGCCACCGGACGGCGCGCGACTTCCGTTCTGCGGCAGCCAGGTTCTCGGGAGCGTCGGACGAGGGCATCACTTGGCACTGTAGCCATCCGCGCGTTCGCTGAAGTACCCGCCACATGGCCGAAATCCGTCGTCCGGATGGCAGCAGACGACGGCCCGGATCTGAGCGAGCATGGTTAGCCCTAGTGTCCTGAATGGGTGTGATGAGGCGGGGCGACGGGCTCAGACGGCGCAGGCGGCGGCTCGGACGCCCGGGACGCGGCGAGCCTGGACGCGACCGGCGTGGCAACCAGGGCGCCCGTCGCGTCGGCGACCATGAACACGAGCCGCGACACGATCGCGACGGTGGCCGCGATCTGCGAGGGCATCGAGACGCTCGCGATCGCGGTGAAGCTCGCTTCGCGCACACCGATGCCGCCCGGCACGAAAATCACGATGAAGCCGACTACCCACGACAGGATTCCGGCAAACATCATCGTGACGAACGACGCGTGCGGGTCGAAGGTCAGCGCGATCAGCCAGGTCGCGACGCCGTTGAGCAACCAGGGCGGCGCATGCCGGGCGACCAGCACCACCGAGGCCGACCACGGCGGCACTTGCTGCTCGGCGGACTTGCCCAGCACTCGCTCGGCGAGCCCGAACAGCTTGCCCAGAACCCGCGGATGCAGCACGAGCAGGCCCAGCGGGATGATGACGAACACCCACGCCGACGTCCCGATGCTGCCCTCGGTCAGCAACACGAACGGCAGCAGCAACCCGGAGACCAGCGCGCCGCACAGGTAGGTGGCACCCATCGACAGCGCGACGCTGTTGTAGGCGATCTGGCGGTTCAGCCCGCCCCGCACGGCGAGCTCGGAGCGTCCGAGCACCGGCCACAGGCCGCCGGGCAGGTACTTGCCCAGCTGGCCGAGCTGGTACCAGACGAACACGTCGCGGCGCCGGACCGATGCGCCGAGCGCCATGATCACGCGTCGCCAGATCAGGCCGAAGCTGCTCATGCCGATGATCGCCAGCGGCACCGAGGCGAGCACCCAGCCCCATCGCGCATGCGAGATGACATGGCCGTACTCGGACCACTGCGCGGCGATCCGCTCCGCGACGAACGCCGCACCCCCGAGTGCCAGGCCGATGCCCAAGACGGTCGACAGCCGCAGGATGAGCTTCTTCCGCTTCGACGACAGCCCGGGTTGCGTCATCCGAGTCAGCGGAAGTCACGCAGCGCCGTGCGAGGTACCTCTTTGCGCTGACGGGTCAGGCTCTTGATGCGCAGCACGCGCACGAAGAACCAGTCGAGGTACTTCTTGACGTGCTTGGGCAGTTCGACGGTGGCCTTGCGCAGGCGCAGGAACTTGTACCGCCGCGCCCACTGCAGCTCCAGCTTGCGGTTGAGCTCCTTGTGGAACTTGACGACGTCCTTGCGTGGCGAGAGGCGGGCGGCCGGGCGGTTGGGGCCGACCATGTCCGGGTGGTGCACGCCGATCTCGTCCAGGTAGGCCGAGTAGGCGTAGGCGAAGTCGCCGAAGACGACTCGCCGCTTCTGGCTCTCCATGATGTCGGCGGTCGTCACGTCGGTGACCTTGACGCGCTCGGCCTCCTGCAGTGCTCTGACGGCGTTGTGAGTGCCCTCGGTGCGGCAGATGAGCAAGCTGACGCCGGTGCGGCTGGCGACAGTCGCGGGCAGCCACGCGTCGCCCACGACGATGTCGGCGAGGTAGTTGGAGTGGTTGATGCATGTGTGGCAGCGCGGCGTGTTGAACGAGCGGTCGAAGGCAACCTGGTAGTCGAAGTCGACGCGGCGCCCGACCGCGTGCATCTCCTCGCCCGTCCACATCCGCAGCCGCCCGACCGGGCCCTCGCCGCGGAAGGACAGGTCGGTGATCTCGTCGTAGTTGACGCCCTTGAACTCGGCGATGGCGCGCAACGCGTGGTGGCTGTACTGCCAGCCGCACAGCAGGCCGATGGTGGTGTGGATCTTGTCGGCCAGATGCGGCGCCTGCTGGTAGATGTACTGGTAGATGCCTTCGAGCTGGCATGGGATGGCGACCAGCACGTAGCGGCCCTCGAGTTCGTGCAGCAGCTCCAACGCCCGCGGCTGGGCCAGGTTGTGATAGATCGAGCCGGGCAGCCGGTCGACCTGCTCGGGCTCGGTGACCAGCTGGGTCTCGAAATCGATGCCGCCGACGTGGCCGAGCGCGAGCACGCCGTCGACGTCGTCCTGGGACAGGTACTGCAGCAGCAGTTCCTTGACCAGCCCGCCTGAGCTCGCCTTGAGGTTGCGGTCGTAGTTGGTGCTCTGCGCGAGCAGGACGGAGTGCACGACGCCGTACTCGGTCTGCTCGGCGCCGGGAAAGATCTGGTCCTGCAACCCGGCGAAGTCGACCTGCACGGCAGGGCAGACGGACGCCGCGTCGGCATTCGACGCGTGCGAGGGTTGGTAGATGAGCTTCACCGGATCGAGTTCGAGCTTGAGGCTCGGGTCGGCGAAGACGCACGCACCGCAGCCGATGCACATACTCGAATCGATGACGCCCTGCAGATCCTGGGTACGTGTCGACTTGTTCGTCACGAACGACACTGGCTGTTTGGTCACGAGACGGAATCCTTGGCAGCTTCAGGGTGCCGGCCGAGTACAGCACCTTCCAACGCGTCGAAATTGACCTCGGCCTGCGCGGTCGCCTGCGGCAGGCCCTTCGCGATCCGCGCCCGGATGTCGTCGCTCTGCTCGAGCAGTTCGCGGGACCGGTCGAAGATCGCCGAGCCCGTGGTCAGGTCGTCGTAGGTCATGGCGACCTCGCCCAGCCCGAATGGGTCGAGAACCTCGCCGTACTTGTGGCTCCACCCGATCACCATCGGGGGAGTCTGCTCGGCCAGCGCGGCGATCATGGCGTGGAAGCGCGAGGTGACGCACAGCGCGGCCTCGCTGATGATCGCGCGCAGCTGCGTCGGCAGCAGATCCTCGTCGAAGAAGACCACCTGGTCGCGATGACGCAGCCGCTGGTGAATCGCCCGGCACAGCGGCAGGTCGTTCATGTGTGTGACGCCGGCGCCGATCTGGGCCGAGTGGGCCACCAGGACGACGGTGTGCCCGCCGGCCTCGACCGCGGCGTCGATGTAGTCCGACATGATCGTCTGGTAGTCGATGCCCTTGGCCTTGCACGACGTGTCGACGACCTGGCTGGGGGAGACGACCAGGTACGGGCCGGGCCCGTTGTCGGCCAGCCGTTTGCGCATCTGCTCGCGCACGTCGTCGGGCACGTGCATCGTGAACGCGACGTCGCTGGCGGGCATCAGGTTGGTCAGGCCGAGGTCGCGCACGTGCTGCTCGGTCTGGGCGCCGCGCGGGCAGACCGTCGTCAACCGCGGCAGCACGAGGCGGGCCAGCCGCCGGTTGAGCGGGTTGCGGAACGGGCCCATCGCCTGCGCGCACTTCACGACCGGGCGGCCGAGCAGCAGCGGCACCGCGTCCACGAGCGCGTTGTAGACGAGGACGATCGGCCGCCGGCCGTCGACGAAGCAGATACCGGAGATGTCGGCGACGACGTCGGCCTTTGCCATCGCCTTCAGCGCGGCCGGCCGGCAGACCCAGCGCCACGGAAGGTGCAGCACACGCAGCAGCCCGGCGAGCAGCGCGATCGGGAAGTGCACGAGCGCGAGCGTCGCGGGCGGCTGGGCGACGACGGTGACGTCGGCGCCGGCCTGCTCGTAACTGCGCCGGTCGCGCGCCGGATGTGTCGACACGGCGACGAACCGGGTCGGGCCGAGGCGGGCGGGCAGG
>DASXRA010000102.1:0-2469 GCA_036506855.1 Jatrophihabitantaceae bacterium | reverse complement strand
GTACTCGTGGGTGCCGGGCTTCTTCACCGGTGAGGGTGCGGCCTGCATCTACGACGAGAACTACCAGCAGAAGCCGGAGTACCACGCGGTCGCGCAGACTCTGGCGCTGGCCGGCGGAGCACCGATCCGCCACCGAGGCTGAGTCCCCGGACGGCCCATGATCATGTCGCGTTTGCCTGCGCAGCCCGCGGGCGCAGCGCGGTCAAGCGCGACATGATCATGAACGCTGCGGCGGCGGCGGGCCAGCGTTGCTGCCCCGGGGGGTCAGCGTTTGTGCCCGGGGGGTCAGCGTTGCTGCCGGGCGTCAGCGTTGGCGTGAGCGCGGCGTGGCGGTCGACTCGCGGACCAGCAGGTCGGTCGACAGCTCCATGCGCTGCGAGCGCAGGCGGGACCCTTCGATCAGATGGCCGAGCATCTCGGCTGCGACGCGTCCCATCTCGATGAGCGGTTGGCGCACCGTCGTCAGCGGCGGGGACAACCAGCGCGCGACGGGCAGGTCGTCGAACCCGACCACGGACAGATCCTCGGGGATGAGCAGGCCGCGCCGCCGTGCGGCTTCGTAGACGCCGAGTGCCTGCTGATCGCTGCCGGCGAAGATCGCGGTCGGGCGGTCGTCCAGATCGAGTAGCTCGCCACCGCAGCGGAAGCCGCCTTCGTGCTGGAAGTCGCCGTACCGAACGAGCCCCGGATCGTGGACGATGCCCGCGCGCTCCAATGCGAACCGGTAGCCGTCGGTCCGGGCCCGGCTGCACAGGTAGTTGTCGGGCCCGGAGATGGTGGCGATGCGCCGGTGCCCGAGTTCGAGCAGGTGATCGGTCGCCGCGATGCCGCCGGCCCAGTTCGTCGCGCCGACGCTGGGCACGCCGGGGCCGGGGGCGTTGACCGGGTCGATGACGACGAGCGGGATGTCCTGGTCGTGCAGCTGGCGCCACTGGTCCGCGGTGAGCTCCTCGGTCACGAGGATCACGCCGTTGGTGTCGTGGCTGGCCAGCGCGCTCGTCCAGCTGGCCGGCCGGGCATTGCCGTGGCGCACCGCCGAGATGACGACGGCCCGGCTGTGCCCGGCGAAGTAGTCCTCGACGCCGCGCAGGATCTGGATCGCCCACGGGCTGTCGAGCTGGTTGAACACGAGGTCGACCAGGCCGGAACGCCGGGCCGTGCGGCGGCCGCCGTGCAGGTAGTTGTGCTCCTCGAGCAGCCGAGCGACGCGCGCCCGCGTCTCGGGCGCGACATCGGCGCGTCCATTGACGACCTTGGAGACCGTCGGGAGCGAGACACCCGCCTCGACCGCGATGGACGCGAGCGTGATCCTTGACGGGGCGCCACCGCGACCGTTACGGCGCGGCCGGCCCGTCGCGCCCGAAGCGCCTGTCGCGCCCACACGATCAGCGTTTGCCGGCACCGATTCGTATCTCCCTGTCGACCGAAACTACGGCCCTCGAAAGTATCGGACATGCGCAGCGTACCTTCGCGCGAACCTGTCTGCGGGAGCGCGCCGCGATCGAGGCGGGCGAGGTCAGCGGGCAGGGCGGCGCCGCTTCCCCACTGAAAATCGCCGCCGATCGCCTCAGACTGGTCATATCAGCGGGGAAGCGTTCGACCAGAGCGCGGGGGCGACGCTCAGCGGGCCGGTGGGCAGGCGCGGGCTGCGGCGTCGCCGAGCAGGGCGATCTCGAGCGGGTCGAGCAGGGGCTGGCGGTACATGATCCGGTCGGCCAGCCGCGCGACGCCGACGACCTCGACCCCGTCGTCGACGTGCAGCCCGAAGTCCTCACCCACGATCGTGATGATCGGGAAGACGGCGATCGTCCAGCCCGGATCGAGCTCACCTGCGACGGTGGCTGCCACCTCGTCGGCGGCAGCCAGGCTGAAGTCAGCGACACCGGTCAGCGTCTGGCCGGCCACGCACGGCTTGCCGCCGATCCACTGCAGGGGACGCCGGCTGCCCACCGTCACGACATTCACCAGGTAGATGCCGGACCCGGCGACCACCACGTGGTCGAGCTGCCCGGCCGATCGCGGCAGGCGGCGGTCGTGCAGCGTGCGAATGCCGACCCGGGTGAGACGGTCGAGGATCTTGCCGCTGGCCCGCTCGGCGCGTGCCTGGTCGCGCAGGTCGCGCTGCTCCGGGCTCATCCGGCCGGGATACAGCTCGCGGGATCGCGCGAGCCGCGCCGCCGTCGACTGGCCCGCCGCGTTCTCGTCGGCCGGGATGACGTCGGGACGGTGGCGCGGCGTCGTCATGCCAAGGCGCGGTTCGTCCGGACGGGTCGCGCCTGCCTCGTCGTCCACCGGACCTCCTTCGCGATCAGGTTACCGGCGTGGACTCGACGTGCAGCCCGTGCTCGCGCGCTGCGTTCTGTGCCGCGTAGTACGGATCGCGGCGGGTGGGACGCCGCGCGCGGTACTCGTCCACGCGGGTCCGCGCCTCGTCCCGCTCGGCGAGCACCGCCGCCTCGACCGGCCGCA
>DASXRA010000101.1:0-1926 GCA_036506855.1 Jatrophihabitantaceae bacterium | reverse complement strand
GAGGCTCTTGATCGAGCCGATGCACAACTCGCTGACCGCGATCGTGAGCGCCCACGCGCTGAGCGCGAGCCAGTGCCGGCGCAAGACGATCGCGAGCGTGACAGCCACTCGGATCGGCCAGTCGATCGCCGTGCCGAATAGCTTGCTCAACACCTTCGCGAAGTCGACGAGCGGCGGCCACTGGCTGTCGATCATCAGCCGGTACCACCAGTCGTCGACTCGTTGCACGACCGAACGTGCGGAGGGTGCGGCGATCGCCGCGGTTAGCAGCACCCCCAGGCCGAGAAGGACCAGGCCAGTCAGCATTACCCGCCGTCGCAGCGCCGGCAACGACTCCGGGACACGTGTACCGGTCACGGCCTGCCGAGCTTGGGTTGCCGCTCCTTCAGCGGACTCGACGCGTTCGTGACCGGCGGTCAGGTCATCGAACAAGGGCACCGGCGGGGGGAATCTGCGAGCGGGGCCGCATCCGCACGCCGATGACGAGCAGCGCCACTCCGATGAGTACCGCGACGATACCGGCGACGAGGATGCCTACACCGATCGCGAACAGATGCGGGATGGTCAACCCGAAGCGTCCGTTCGCGCCGACGGCTGCTGTGGCGTCAGCGTTCATGACGACCAGGCGATAGCTGCCGTCGCTGATCTTCCAGGTCAACGACGCGTTGGGCCCGCTCGCCCGCGCGACCCAGAATGTCTGTTCGGCCGGCGCTGCCGGACGAGACGTTCCGTCCTGGCGCACGGTCTTGAGCCGGAACGGGTCGACCTCAAGATCGGTGACCTTGTCGACGGCGGCGCCGGCCAGGTAGCGGTCGACATCGGCTGCCCGTCCGATGCCGACGAAGACTGGGTGGTCCGCGTTCGGGATCGATACGCGCAGCGTCGGCTTGTCGACCGTGGTGCCGAATCCGTTCGTGTCCTTGATGTCGTCGAGCGCGGTTACCAGCGCGCTGGTCGGGGTCGACACGCGATGCACACCGGATGTCAGTGTGCTGTCGGTGCCGAACAGTGCCATGAGCACGCCCCCGCCGATGGCGGCGACGCCCCCGCCGAGGAGAAGCAGGGCGGCGATGACGATGACGACCACTTTCTTGACCATGGATGCTCCTCAGGGTGACGTGACGGGATCGGGCTCGGGGGCGTGATGCCAGCGGCCGGCTCGCTTGGGCGCTGCGCCGGTGGGACGCCCGAGAGCTAGCCGGACCAGGCCGGCTACGGCGATCCCGAGCCCGGCGCCGCCGACGACGTCGAGCGGCAGGTGCGCGCCGACGTGCACTCTGGCGAGCGCGACCAGGACGGCAACGAGCACCGTGATCGTGCGCCAACGGCGGCTGAGGTAAGGCCACGCGAGCACCACGAGAGCGCTGATAACCGCGACATGTCCCGACACGAACCCGAGCCCGTGCGCCGGGGCGTTCCGAAGGTGGACGTCGTCGAGCAGGGTCGCCGGGCGGCCGCGCACGAAGTTGTCTCGTACGGCGTGGGCCGCGAGTAGGTAGGCGGCGAGCCCACCCGCCAGCAGGCTCAGGCCAAGACGCCACCGGCGAGTCGCCACCGCGGCGAGCGCGGCGACCGGGATGACGAGGAAGTTGCCCAGTTGCATGACCGGCCATACGACGAATCCGGGGACGATGGTGTGGTCATTGATCGCGCGGAACACCGCTGTTTCGGCGCCGTCGACATGGTGGCGGTGGATCAGTGCCGCGGCCGTCGCGAACAGCGCCGCGCCCGCGACCAGCAGCGCGACGTCCGGCCATCCGCGAACGGCGGCGCGCGGCTGCGACTGGCTCGGCGCGACGACGGTGCTCATACCGTCTCCGGGACCAGATCCGTGCGAGGTGCGCTGTTCGGCTGCCGCAGCCAGGAGTGGTTGCGGCGCCAGAAGATGTAGGTGAGCAGGCCGACCGGGATGGGCAGCACGTAGGT
>DASXRA010000100.1:0-6481 GCA_036506855.1 Jatrophihabitantaceae bacterium | reverse complement strand
CCGCGCATGTCGGTGACCGGACTGCAGCTCTGCGCCGCGATCGCGCCGGCGCTCGCGTACAACTCCTCGGACGGCGCATTGCCGCGCAGCAGCTCCGAGATGGCCGGGATCCCGGTCGTGTTCGGCCCGACTGCGGCCAGGCCCACCCGGGCGTCGGAGATGACGCCGCCAGTCATCCAGACCGCTGCGCCGCAGGACACCACGGCCCAGTCGCCGGCTCGGCGCTCGACCTTCTCGTACGCGCTCGAGCCGCCCGGCCGGATCGGCAGGCGGATCTCGGTCAGCATCTCGCTGTCGCCGACCGCCGTCTCGTACGGGCCGCGGTAGAACTCCGTCATCGTGACGACCCGCTCGCCGGCGCTGCCCCGGATGACACAGTGTGCGTCGAGGGTGGTGCACACCGCGGACAGATCCTCGGACGGGTCGGCCTGGCACAGCGAGCCGCCGATCGTCCCGCGGTTGCGAACAACCGGATCGGCGATGACTCGCTCCGCGTCCCGGAAGATAGGGAACGCCTCGGCCAGCGCGTCGGATTCGAGCAGTTCACGGTGCCGGGTCATCGCGCCGATGCGGATCTGCGACGGCTCGACCCGGACGTAGCCCAGCTCGTCGTGCAGGTCGTTGATGTCGATCAGGTATTCGAGATTCGCCAGGCGCAGCTTCATCATCGGCAGCAAACTGTGGCCCCCCGCCACCAGCCGCGCGGAACTGCCCAGCCGCTCCAGCAGGCCGATCGCCTCGTCGACGCTGCCGGCGCGCTCGTAGTCGAACGGTGCCGGAACCTGCATGCCGGTCCCCCTCCGTCGTCGTAGGCCGAAGTATTGGCACCGCCGCCGCGGGCTTGTCAACGGCGACCTAAGCCCTCGCTTAGGTCACTCCCGCGCCGGTTAAGCAATCGCTTAGGTGGCCGTTGACACGGTGCTGCGCGGGTGTTGCGCTTCGCCGGAAGGCGCGCGGCGCGCGAGAGGAGCGGTCGTTGCCCGGACCGACCTGGCTGACCCGGACGCTTGCCGCCGCGATGATCGTCGTGGCGCTCTACCACGCAGCCCGGATAGTCGCCTCGCGGTTGCGCGCGCGCCCGCTCCGCTACGACGTGGACCTGACCCACCTGGGCATGGGTGTCGTGATGGCGTTGATGCTCGTCGCGGCGCTCAGCCCGTCGTGGAGCATCGCGTGGGCGCTGGCGTTCGCGGTCCCGGCACTGTGGTTCGTCTGGCGCAGCACGCGGCTCTACGTCTTCGACGGAGCGCGGGCCGCCGCCCGTGATGTCCCGCATGCGCTCGCCTGCATTGCGATGCTCTACATGCTCGCGACGGGTGCCGTTCCGCGCCCGGACATGGCTGGGATGCGCATGCAGGTTACGAGCGGTTCGTCCGTCGTCGCCGCGCCGTTCGCGGTGTTGATGCTCGGCGTCGCGATCGCCAACGCTGCTCGCCTCCGGCAGCTAGCGGGCTCGCCAGCGCTGGCCCACGGCTGCCAGCTCGCGATGAGCAGCACAATGGTCTACATGCTCGCGGCCATGCTGTAGACCTGTTGCGACGCGACTGACCAAGGAGGTGGACGATGCGCGACATCGTCGACGGCATCGCCGCCTGGCACACGGCTGGACAGCCCTTCGCCATCGCGACCGTGGTGCAGACCTGGAAGTCGGCGCCTCGTCAGCCCGGAGCGGCCATGGCCGTATCGGCCGGCGGCGACGTGCTGGGCAGCGTGTCCGGCGGCTGTGTCGAGGGAGCCGTCTACGAGGCCGCTCGCGAGGTGCTCGAATCCGGCCGGGCGCGGCTCGAGACCTACGGCGTGAGCGACGACGACGCCATCGAGGTCGGCCTGACCTGCGGCGGGATCATCGACGTCTTCGTGGCGCCGGCCGACGCCGAGCACTACCCGGAGCTGTCCGAGGTGCTGGCCGCGGTCCAGGCCCGCCGACCGGTCGCCGTTGCGTCGACCGTGTCCGGCGCCCCGACGCTCGGCCGCCACCTGTTCGTCTGGCCCGACCGGGTCAGCGGCAGCCTCGGCTCGGAAGGCCTGGACGTCGCAGTGGCCGAGCAGGCGCAGGGCATGCTCAGCCACGGCAGCACCGGAGTGGTCCGCCTCGGCCCGGACGGCGAGCAGCGCCGTGACGAGGTCGGCGTGTTCGTCCAGTCCTTCGCTCCCCCGCCGCGGATGCTCGTGTTCGGCGCGATCGACTTCGCCGCGGCCGTCGCCCGCATCGGCAAGTTCCTCGGCTATCACGTCACGGTGTGCGACGCCCGTCCCGTGTTCGCGACGCCGAAGCGGTTCCCGGACGTGGACGAGCTGGTCGTGAAGTGGCCGCACCAGTACCTGTCCGAGGTCGACGTCGACGAGCGGACCGTCATCTGCGTACTCACCCACGACCCGAAGTTCGACGTGCCGCTGCTCGAACGCGCGCTGCAGACCCCGGCGGGCTACATCGGCGCGATGGGCAGCCGCCGCACGCACGAGGACCGGCTCCGGCGGCTGCGCGAGATCGGCGTGGACGAGAAGGCGCTTGCCCGCGTCGCGTCACCGATCGGCCTCGACCTCGGTGCGCGGACGCCCGAGGAGACCGCCGTGGCCGTCGCCGCGGAGATCATCGCGCTGAACTGGGGCGGTTCGGGGCGCCGGCTGTCCGACCTGGAACTTCCGATCCACCGCTGAGGCAACCGATTCCACCGAAAGGACAACCGTGACGGAGCGGCCGTTCCCCGCTGCGGACCATCTGACTATCCGGGACGCGTATTTGGCCGCGGCGACGTCGGCAGCCGCGCTGCTCGGCGATCCGGCGGTCGCAGCGTCCTGGCACGCGCCCAGCGCACTGGAGCACTACGACGTGGCGGGACTGGCGGGACACCTTGCCGGGCAGATCTTCTTCATCCGCCGCGTGTTGGACGCGCCGCCGCCCGCCGAGGAGCCGGTCTCGATACTCGAGTACTACGCGCGGGTGCCGTGGATCGATGCCGGCCCCGACGACGATGTCCACGTGAACATCCGTGCCGGCAGCATCGCCAACGCCGTCGACGGCCCGGCGGCGTTGGCGGCCCGGGCCGAGGCCGCGGTCGACGATCTGCGACAGGCACTGCCTGCCGCACCGCCTGAGCGACTCGTGCGGCTGCCGATCTGGGACGGGTACTCGCTGCGCCTCGACGACTTCGTGGTCAGCCGCATGATGGAACTCGCGGTCCACTCGGACGACCTCGCAGCAAGCGCCGGCATCACGGCGCCCGCATTGCCGCCCGTTGTCATCGACATCGTGGTCGACCTGCTGTCGCGGTTGGCCGTGCGGCGGCACGGGCCGAGCGCAGTGCTCCGAGCGCTCACCCGGCAGGAGCGGGCGCCTGCCACGATCGCGGCGTTCTGACGTCGACGTCTAGCGCGGCTAGTGCGCCACCTCGGTGGCCCGCGACTCGCGCACGACCGTGACCCGAATCTGCCCGGGGTAGGTCAACTCGTCCTCGATCTGCTTGGCGATCTCGCGGGCGATGACCTGCGCGGCGAGGTCGTCGATCTCCGACGGCTGAACCATGACCCGGACCTCGCGCCCGGACTGCATCGCGAACACCTTCTCGACGCCCGGCTTGGCGTTCGCGATCTCCTCGATGCGAGCGAGCCGCTTGACGTAGGTCTCCAGCGACTCACGTCGTGCGCCGGGCCGTGCCGCTGAGCAGGTGTCGGACGCCTGGGTGAGCACGGCCTCGATGGTGCGCGGCTGCACCTCGTTGTGGTGCGCCTCGACGGCGTGCGCGACGGCCTCGCTCTCGCCGTACTTGCGCAGCAGCTCCGCGCCGATGATCGCGTGGCTGCCCTCGACTTCGTGAGTGAGCGCCTTGCCGATGTCGTGCAGGAACGCGCAGCGCTTGATGAGCGTCGGCTCCAGGCCCAGCTCGGCGGCCATCACGCCTGCGATGTGCGCCGTCTCGATCAGGTGGCCGAGCACGTTCTGCCCGTAGCTCGTCCGGTACTTCAGCCGGCCCAGCGTGGGCAGCAGGTGCTCGTCGAGGCCGGAGACGCCGACCTCGGCCAGCGCGTCACGCGCCGCGCGCAGGCACAGCTCGTCGACCTCGGCCTTGCTGTTCTCGTAGATCTCCTCGATACGGTGCGGATGAATCCGCCCGTCGACGATGAGCTTCTCCAGGGTGAGCCGGCCGACCTCGCGGCGCACCGGGTCGAAGCACGACAGGAGCACCGCCTCCGGGGTGTCATCGATGATCACGTTGACACCGGTCACCGCCTCGAATGCTCGGATGTTGCGGCCCTCGCGCCCGATGATGCGGCCCTTCATCTCATCGCCCGGCAGGTGCAAGACGCTGACCACGGTCTCGGTCGTCTGCTCGCTGGCGACGCGCTGGACCGCCTCGACGACGACTGCCCTCGCCCGCTCAGTGCCCTCGGCGCGCGCCTCGGTCTCAATGGTGCGCACCAGCACCGCGGCGTCGCGACGGGCGCTCGCCTCGACCGCGGTGATCAGCTCGGCCTTCGCCTCCTCGGCGGTCAAGCCGGCGACGCGTTCGATCTCGCGGATCTGGTTCGCCTCGCGCTCGTCGATCTCGGTCAGCCGGACCAAGAGCTGATCGTCGAGCAGGTCGAGCTCGCGCTGCCGCTCGGCGAGCTGGCGCAGTGCGTGGTCGAGGTCTGCTGCCTCAGCCTCGAGGCGTGCGGCCTGCGCGTCGAGCTTGGCCTGCGTCTCATCCAGCCGGACGGCCTGGCTGGCGAGCTCCCGCTCGGTCTCGCGCAGCTCGTCGGTCAGCCGGGCGACCTCGGCCTCAGCGGTGCGCTTCGCCTCGGCGATCAGGCCGGCGGCATCGGTCTTCGCCTGGTCGCGGATCGCTTGCGCCGCGGACGTCGCACTGGCGGCATCGGACTGGGCGGCTCGGCGCAGCGCCTCGGCCTCGGCCTCGGCCGCTCGGCGGTGCGCGTCGGCCTCGGTCTGGGCGAGCTGCCTGATCGAGACAGCTTCGGCCTCGGCGACCCGACGGGCCGACTGCGCGAAGTCCTCGGACTTCTCGATCTCGGCCAAGCTGTCGATCTCGCGCTGCCGGGCACCCGCGCTCGACCGATGCGAACCGCGCCGGCGATAGGAGTCGACGAAGAACAGGCCCAGGACAAAAGCCGCTGCAACCGCCGCGTACAGGACCCCTTGCATCGCCGCCTCCTCTGCCACGGGTGTTGCCAGGCACCAGGAGTACGCGGGTGCGCTCGGACGCGGCCAGCCGCTGCGCTGGTGCGCGGGCCGCTGACAGCCGCCGATGGATCACGGCCGGTACATCGCCGAGGCTGCGGTTCGATCCTTTCTCGCGGAGGTGGGCCGGGGTCTATGTCTGCTCGTCGCGGACGAGCCCGTACGTGCTCCTGATCCCCCGAGGCTATGAACGCGACACCGGCAGGTCAAGTAAGCGTGCGGCCAGTGGCACTGTGAAATCGCCCTGGCGCGCGGGAGCTCCCGTCGAGGCACGGTCAGTCGGCGACCAGATCGTCGGCCGCGCCGGGCCCGATCCGGCCGGCAAGCGCCTCGCGGACGACGTCGCCGGCCATGCTCGGCGAATAGCCGCGACGGGCCAGCAGGCCGATCAGGCGCCGCGCCTGGGTCTGCTCAGGCAATCCGCGCAAGGCGGGTAGCTTGCGGGTAACCAGCCGGCGCGCTGCCTCCCGTTCACTGTCCTGGTCGATCATCGCGACCGCCGATTCGACGGCGGGCTCCGGCAGGCCGCGCTGGCGCAGTTTGACCGCGACCGCCCGTCCAGCCAGTCCGCGCTCCTGATGCTGCGCCATTGCGACATTCCGTGCGAGCGACTCGTCATCGATCAGCCCGACCTCGGCGTACCGGGTAAGCACGGCGCTCGCCGCGTCGTCCGGTACGCCTCGGCGGCGCAGCGCCTCGGCCAGTTCGGCGCGCGACCGCGCGCGCTGAGTGAGCAACTGCAGGCAGATCGCCCGGGCGACCGATTCGGGGTCGCCCGGCGCGTCCTGCTCGTCCTCGGGCGGGACGTTGACGCTGGGGTCGTCGGCTCGTCGTGCTGCCATCGGCGGTTCGCCCTAGAAGTCGACCGGCGCCGGCAACGGCTCGATCGGCGCGTCGGCATTGGTGTCGACCTGCGCCCCGATGCCGAGCTTCTCCTTGATTCGCTTCTCGATCTCGTCGGCGAGGTCGGGATTGTCGCGCAGGAAGGAGCGGACATTCTCCTTGCCCTGGCCGAGCTGATCGTTCTCGTACGTGTACCAGGCACCCGACTTCTTGACCAAGCCCTGCTCGACGCCCACGTCGATGAGCGAACCCTCACGGCTGATGCCCTGGCCGTAGACGATGTCGAACTCCGCCTGCTTGAAGGGCGGGGCCATCTTGTTCTTGACGACCTTCACCCGGGTGCGGTTGCCGACCGCGTCGCCGCCGTCCTTGAGCGTCTCGATCCGCCGTACGTCGAGCCGGATCGACGAGTAGAACTTCAGCGCTCGGCCGCCGGGCGTCGTCTCCGGGTTGCCGAACATG
>DASXRA010000099.1:0-3263 GCA_036506855.1 Jatrophihabitantaceae bacterium | reverse complement strand
CCTTCCTTACCGAGTCGTCCTACCTTCGGCGCGCTATCCGGCGCCGAAGGTAGAACAACTCGCGAGCGGCCGGCCGACTTCAGGACTTCAGGGATTGCTGGGCGTCGCTGACGACCTGCGCCGCGGCCGCCGCTGGACTCTTCTTGCCGAAGATGACGTCGTCATAGACCTTCTGGAAGTCGGTCTTGATCGCCGACGAGCCGCTCGGCCACAGCCAGCTGGACGACGGGCCGACCTTGCTCTTCACGGCCGTCTCGTAGTCGCACACTGCCTTGTTCCCCGGGTCGGCGGAACCACAGACCTGCGCGCGGACGTCCAGGTTCGCCGGCAGGCCACGGGTCGCGCCGAGCACCTTGCCGGCCGCCGGGTCATTGATCAGGAAGTCCATCAACTTGACCGCGTCGCCCTTGTGCTTGGACTGCTTGGACACCGCGAAGTACACCGGTGGCAGCGCGGCCATCCCGGATTGCGCCGCGCCCGGGCTGTCGCTCGGCAGCGGAGCGGCCTGGACCTTGCCGCTCGTGTAGGACGAGACGTAGCCGGTCAGGTTCGAGTCGTAGTTGAACTCGGACGCGGCCGCGCTGGTCACCAGGGCCGAGTTCTGCATCGACCCGTCCATCTTCGTCGTGGCCTGCGGGGCGCTGACGCCCTTCTTGTCGCGCATCTCGCCGGTCATCGTCCAGAACGCGGTGAGGTCGTCCGCGGTGAAGCCGAGCTGGCCGTCGGACGTGTACAGCTGCTTGCCGCGCGTGTGCAGCCATGAGTCGAACCAGTCGACCGCCCAGCCGAAGTCGGTGGTGCCTGCCGCGCCGGTCGCGGCGCCGACCTTCTCCATGTCGGTCGTGAACTCCTGCCACGTCCAGCCCTCGGTCGGCACGGTCACGCCGGCCTTCGCGAACTTGTCGGCGTCGTAGGCGACCATCTGCGTCGTCTGCCCGGCCGGCGCTGCGTACTGGCCGCCGTCGGCCTTGCCGCCCGCGACCAGTTCGGGCGGCATCTTGTCCAGGTGCAGCGACTTGCCGACGTACTTGCTGAGGTCGACGAGCACGTGCTTGTGCTGGTACTCGCCGAACGTCGGGCGGTCGACCTGGATCAGGTCCGGCGACGCGCCACCGGCGATCTCGGTCGTCAGCTTCTGCACGTACGCGGGGTACGCGCTGAACTCGACTTGCACCTTGATCTTCGGATTCGCCTTCTCGAACAGGGCGACCGCCTGCTGCGTCGCCTTCGCCCTGTCGTCGTTGCCCCACCACACGAAACGCAGGCTTCCGCTATGACTCGAACTGCACGCCGTCAGCACGCCGGCGAGCGTGACAGCGACGGTGGCAAGCACCCCACAGGCCCCGAGCCGGAACGGTCGTCCTGTCATCGCGTCCTCCTTCCCGACGGCTGGCCTGAGCGGCCCCGCGGGCATGATGCTTGAATCGGTTCAGGCAACATACGTGCCGCCCAACATGCCGTCAAGCAATCTCGGCAAACGCTATCCAAGCACGTTTGAGGCTTGACGGAAAGCGCATTCCCGAATAGCTTTCGGCCCGTCCCCATCAGCCCGGATGCCGCTTGCCCGCGACGGGCAGCGCGGGCGCCGCACCTTCGTGCAGCCGATCGACGGGAGCGCGTGTAATGGATGTCAGCCGCGACAGATTCGTGGACGCCGAGAGTGACCAAGCGGCGGATCGGGGCGGCGAGATCAGCCGGCGCTCAGCGCTCACCTTGCTGGGCGCGTCCACGGTCGTCGTGTGGAGCGCCACCAGCGGCAAGTCCGCGGCGGCGGAACCGCCCGCGCAACCGTCGACTCCGGTCACCGTGCTCATCAACGGCACGGCCGCGCAGGTCGGGACGTACGCGTTCCCCGACGAGGTCGACGCGCTCGTGCTCGACAACGACCTGATCCGCTTCACGTTCGGCCGCGACGACGCTGCGGGCGGCATCGTCACCGGCTGGACCGACGTGTCGATCACCGCTCAGTCGGTCGTCGTCGACGGCGTGGAACTCGCCCACAACCTCAACGGCGTCGAGCCGCGTGACCCGGATCGCCAGCACTCGTTCTACATCGACGCGGGCGGCGGGCGTACCCGGCTGGTGTGCTCGCAGGTACGCGTCCTGCGCGTCACGCCGCAGCTCGTCGAAGTCGCGTTCGTCGACACGACCAGCACGCCGCTGCGCCACGAGCACCACCTGATCATGCGTGCTGGCAAGCGCGGCCTGTACGGCTACGACATCCTGACTGCCGTCGAGGCAACCTCGATCAACGAGGTGCGCATGAACGCGCGCTGGGACCGCAGCATCCTCGACCACTGCTACAACTGGGAGCACGGCAAAGGTCAGCAGCCGACGTATGCATACCTCGCGACGCAGCAGTCGGTGCAGGACGAGACATGGCTGATCGACGGCGTCAACAACCCGAACCTGCCCTCGCCCGACAGCAACGCCGGCGGCCTGCCGCCCGGCACCGTCTACACGAAGTACAACTGGAGCCTCTACCACCACGAGAACCCGATGTTCGGCCACTACGGCCACGGCTTCGGCGTCTGGCTGACACCGCTCGGCGGGGTCACGGCGGACACGCTCTGTGCCTTCTACGGGGTCGGCCCGCAGCACCAGGATCTCGCGATCCACCAGGACGCGCTGATCCTGAACTACTTCGGCGCGAACCACTACGGCCTGCCCAGCTACGCGCTGCCTGCCGGTTACCGCCGCCTCTACGGCCCGTGGTTCACACACGTCACGACCGGGGACGCCGCCGATGACGACGCCCTCATCGCCGACGCAGCCGAGGTTGCGCGGGCCGAGATTGCCGAGAACCGCGGCGGCGCCGACTGGATCGCCGACGACCTGTGGCCGACCGAGCGGACGCTGGTCATCGGCCGGCTCAAGCTCGCCGACGGGCGGCCGGCTACCGGGCACTGGATCGTGCTGTCGACGCAGGACGTCACCGACGTCTACACCATCCACGAGCCGACCTACTTCGTGAAGACCGACGCGGACGGGAACTTCCGGCTGCCAGGTATACCCCCTGCCTGGCACCCGGGCACCACCAAGCCCGGCACGTACACGCTCTACGCGTTGGCCGCCGAGGGATCGGTCACCGCCCAGTACAAGCAGACCGGCATCGTCGTCCACGGCGCCTTGCAGAACCTCGGGGAGATCAGTTGGACGCCCGGCGCGCACGGGACGTTCCTGTGGCAGATCGGCCGGGCCGACCGCACGGCAGGCGAGTTCGCACTGGCCACCGGGTCGCCTGCCAAGCCGATGCCGCGCGC
>DASXRA010000098.1:0-7613 GCA_036506855.1 Jatrophihabitantaceae bacterium | reverse complement strand
GCGGCGGCCGAAGCCGACACGCACTGCCGCACCCACGACATCCGCGAACCGGCCGCCTGATCACCGCAGCCCTCCCGGCCACGCCAGGACCACCCCACAACAGCGGACTCACCAGACCTGCGAATCACACCAGCCACCTAGCGCGGGTCGCCGAGCGCGACCCGCGCATCGGGGCCTTCCAGGTGGTGCGGACGGCGGCGGCGCTGGCCGAGGCGGACGCAGTCGATCAGCGCTCCGACCGCGCCACGTTGCCACTGGTCGGCGTGCCGATCGCGATCAAGGACAACGTGCCGGTCAGCGGCGAGCCGATGCGAATGGGCAGCGCGGGCAGCGACCCGACGGCCCAGGAGTCCGACCATGAGATCGTCCGACGGCTGCGCGGCGCCGGCGCGGTCGTCGTCGGCCTGACCCGCGTACCGGAGCTGTGCGTGTTCGGCGCGACCGACTCGACGTTCGGCATCACGCGCAACCCGTGGGACGTCGACCGCACGCCGGGCGGCTCGTCCGGAGGTTCGGCTGCCGCCGTGGCCGGTGGAATGGTCGCGGCCGCGCACGGCAACGACGGAATGGGTTCGATCCGCATCCCCGCCGCGTGCTGCGGTCTGGTCGGCCTCAAGCCCGGCCTCGGTGTCGTGCCCGCCCTCGGTAACGGTTCGTGGTTCGGCATGGCCGAGAACGGCCCGCTCGCAACGACCGTGGCCGACTGCGCACTGATGCTGTCGGTCATGGCCGGACGTCCCGAGCTGGCCGAGGCGGCCGACCCGGGCCGGCTGCGCATCGCGGTGTCGACGAGGAACCCGCTCGCCGGCGTCCCGGTCGAGGCGAGCTGGGCGGCGGGCGCACGCGACACCGCTGAAGCGTTGCGTGAGGCCGGGCACGCGGTGCAGCGGGCCGATCCGCCCTACGGCCAGCGCATCGGCCCGTCGGCCGTCGTCCGGTGGACGGCCGGCACCGAGGTCGACGCACGACTGCTCGCCGACCGGACTCTGATGGAGACGCGGATCCGGCGGCACGCGGCAATCGGCCGGCTCGCGTTGCGAGCCGGGTTTCCGCGGCCGAACGGACGTGAGCGGTGGCAGCGCAGGGCGAAGGCCTTCTTCGCCGGCCACGACGTGCTGATCACCCCGACGCTGGCGCGCTCGCCGATCCCGGCGATTGCATGGTCCGAGCGTGGCTGGCTGGCCAACGTCGTGGCGAACACGCGCTACGCACCGTTCCCCGCGCCGTGGAACCTCGCCGGGTGGCCTGCGCTCGCGTTGCCTGCCGGGGTAGGTGAGGACGGCATGCCGCGCTCGGTGCAGCTTGTCGCGCGTCCCGGCGGTGAGGCGTTGCTGCTGTCGGTTGCCGCGCAACTGGAGAGCTTGCGTCCCTGGCCGCGTACCGCGCCGGTCTAGCGGATCCGGCGTCAGGCCAGCGGTCGATCAAGCACGTCATGACAACGTTGACAGAGGTTCGTTCCTCTGCTGGGATCGGGCCCGGGCAGACGACTGGTCTGGCCCGGCCGCGGTGCAGGTGGGGGACATCGGGACAGCCGTGACGCGGAAGGGTGCTCGACATGCGTGTTCGCCAGGACCGAGTCAGCAAGCTCGTACGTTCCGCAGTCTTGGTCGGTGCACTGATCCTTGCTGGATCAGTCCTCAGCGCGCCGCCGGCGACTGCCGCCGCGCCGGCACTCGCGCCGGGCGACTTCGCCACCTCCTTCGAGGCGGCTGATCCGCCACCGGCGACGACCACGGTCGAGCTCGACGGCAACGGCAATCCGGTCCAGGGCAACCTGAGCGGCACCGCGCCGAGCGGGCTGCCGGGCAGCCTGCTGTCGAAGGTCACCGGCGTGACCGCCAGTGCCGAGAACCCGCCCAACGAGGTGGCCGCCAACCTGGCCGACGGCAACCCGTCGACGAAGTGGCTGGCGTTCGCGTCGACGGGATGGGTGCGCTACCAACTCGCGGCACCCGCGATCGTGACGGTGTACGCGCTGACGTCCGCGAACGATGCACCCGGCCGCGACCCGAAGGACTTCACACTGCAGGGCAGCAACGACGGCTCGGCGTGGACCGACCTCGACAGTCGCACCGGCCAGACGTTCAGCGGGCGCTTCGTCACCAACAAGTACACGCTCTCGAATTCGACCGCCTACAGCTTCTACCGGCTCAACATCACCGCCAATTCCGGCGACAGCTTGCTGCAGCTTGCCGACTGGGACATCTCCGACGGCTCGAACACCCAACCGCCCGCCACCCCGATGGTGACCGCGGTCGGCACCGGCCCGATCAGTGGCTTCAACATGCGTCCGGCGACGGGTTTCACCGGCGTCGCGTCGCTGCGCTATTCCGGAGGCGCGCGGGCCGACGGGCGATCGTTCGAGACGAACAAGCTCTATGACGTCAACGTCCCGGTCGGCGCGAGCACCCGGTTGTCGTACAAGATCTTCCCGGAATTCACCGGACGCGACTCGCGGTATCCGTCGACCTATGCCGCCGTCGACCTGCATTTCACCGACGGCAGCTATCTGAGCGGCCTCGCGCCGATCGACCAGCACGGCTATGCGCTCACCGCCGCGGCTCAGGGCAACTCGAAGGTGCTCTACGCGGACCAGTGGAACTATGTGCAGTCCGACATCGGCGCCGTCGCGGCGGGCAAGACGATCGACCGCATCCTGCTGGCCTATGACGATCCTGGCGCGAACGCGGCGACCCGTTTCCAGGGCTGGATCGACGACGTCACGGTGCAGGGCGCGCCGGCGCCGATCGATGGGTCGAGCCTGACGAACTACGTCGACACGCGCCGCGGCACCAACGCGTCCGGCTCGTTCTCCCGGGGCAACAACTTGCCGATCACCTCGCTGCCCAACGGGTTCAACTTCTTCACCCCGGTGACGGACGCGCGGTCGAATTCGTGGGAGTACTACTACCAGCAAGGCAACAACTCGGCGAACCTGCCGATGCTGCAAGGGTTGGCGATCTCGCACGAGCCGAGTCCATGGATGGGCGACCGCAACCAGATGTCGGTGATGCCTGTGCCTATGGGCGGCTCGCTGACCGGCACGCCGAGCAGCCGCGCCTTGCCGTTCAGCCACGCCACCGAGATCGCGCAGCCCGACTACTACCGCGTCCTGCTGCAGGGCGGCCTGGTCGCCGAGATGGCGCCGACCGACCACGCCGGGATCATGCGGTTCACGTTCCCGTCCGGTCAGGCGACCGGAAGCCTGGTCTTCTTCAACGGGACGTTCACGATCGGCCCGGGCAACACGATGACCGGTTGGGTCGACAACGGCAGCGGCCTGTCCGCCGGCCGCAGCAGGATGTTCGTCGCGGCGAGCTTCGACCGGGCGCCCTCCGCGAGTACCGCGACCGCGGCCACGTTCGACACGTCGTCGGATTCGCAGGTGACACTGCGGATCGCGACATCGTTCCTGTCCGTCGACCAGGCCGCTCGTAATCTCGACTTCGAGGTAACCGGACGTTCCTTCGACGACGTCCGCAATGCGGCTCGCGCTGCCTGGAACGACCGCCTCGGACGGATCACGGTGCAGGGCGCGAGCGAATCGCAACGCCTGTCGCTCTATTCGAACCTGTACCGGTTGAACCTCTACCCGAACTCGCAGTCGGAGAACACCGGCACGGCCGCCGCGCCGCACTGGCAGTACGCCAGCCCGGTGTCCGATCCAGTCGGCGCGTCCACCCCGACGCACACCGGGGCGAAGATCGTCGACGGCCAGATCTATGTCAACAACGGGTTCTGGGATACATACCGCACGGTATGGCCGGCCTATTCGCTGCTCTACCCGGACGTCGCGGCGCGCATCGCGGACGGCTTCGTGCAGCAGTACCGCGACGGCGGGTGGATCGCCCGCTGGTCGTCGCCCGGCTACGCCGACCTGATGACCGGGACGAGCTCTGACGTCGCGATGGCAGAGGCCTACCTGAACGGCGTGCACCTGCCGGACGTCCTGAGCGCGTACAACGCGGCGGTCCGCAACGCCACCGACGCGTCCGGCCGCAGCGAGGTCGGCCGCAAGGGAATCGAGACGTCGCTGTTCCTCGGCTACACGCCGACCAGCACGGCAGAGTCGGTGTCCTGGGGACTCGACGGGTTCATCAACGACTACGGCATCGCGAATCTCGGCGCTGCTCTGTCGAAGGACGGCAGCTTCTCGAACGCACAGCGCAAGCGGTTCCGTGAGGAGTCCACGTACTTCCTGCAGCGCGCGCAGAACTACGTGCACATGTTCGACCCGTCCACCAAGTTCTTCGAGGGACGCGACACGGCGGGCAACTTCATGGTCCAGGACCCCACCGAGTGGGGCAGTGCGTACACCGAGACCGACGGCTGGAACTTCGCGTTCACGGTCCCGCAGGACGGCCAGGGCCTGGCGAACCTGTACGGCGGCCGCAACGCGCTGCACGACAAGCTGGACCAGTTCTTCGCGACTCCCGAGAACGCCGACAAGCCGGGCTCGTACGGCGGCACCATTCACGAGATGCGCGAGGCGCAGGCGGTCCGCATGGGCCAACTCGGCATGAGCAACCAGCCGAGCCACCACATCCCGTACATGTACGACTTCGCCGGAGCGCCCGCGAAGACGCAGAAGATCGTCCGCGAGCTCCTGCAACGCGTCTACGTGGGCAGCGAGATCGGCCAGGGCTATCCCGGCGACGAGGACAACGGCGAGATGTCGTCGTGGTACGTGCTGAGCTCGCTCGGCGTGTACCCGCTGGAGGCCGGGTCGCCCAACTGGGCGATCGGCTCGCCGCAGTTCACGAAGATGACCCTGCACCGTTCTAGTGGCGACATCGTGGTCAACGCGCCGGCGAACAGCACGAAGAACGTGTACGTGCAGGGGCTGACCGTCAATGGCCACAAGCAGAGCGCAGTGTGGGTCGACTCGTCGGTTCTCGCGCACGGGGGCACGCTCGACTTCGCCATGGGCCCGAACCCGTCGTCGTGGGGAACCGGCGCGAACGACGCACCGCCCTCGCTGACGAACGGGACCGATCCCGCCAAGCCGCTCGTCGACACCGCCGGTCCGGGCCTCGGCACGGCCACCGGCCCGGACGGGCAAGATGCGGCCAAGCTGTTCGACACTTCGTCGGCCACCCAGGTCACGTTCGCCGACGGCACACCGCAGATCACCTGGAAGTACGCAGGAAAAGCGCAGCAGCGCCCGACGTACTACACGCTGACGTCCGGTGCCGCGGCCGGCGATCCGACCGACTGGACGCTGCAGGGCTCCAACGACGGCCTGAGCTGGGCCACAGTGGATTCCCGCAAGAACGAGACGTTCGCCTGGCGCGACCAGACCCGTCCGTTCGCGATCGACGCGCCCGGACGCTTCGCGCAGTTCCGGCTCGTCGTGACGCGGACGGTCGGCGCGCCGAGCACGAACCTCGCCGAGATCGAGCTGCTGCAGGGCGGCGACGTGGTGCTCGGTGGCGGCGAGCTGACAGTGACTCCTTCGGCCGCCGTGTCTGCCACAACGGCGTCGGCGTTCACTGGCACGCTCGCGACGGTAACCGGCGGCTCGGGCAACTACCAGGCGACCATCGACTGGGGTGACGGCACGCCGGGGGCGGCGGGCACGGTGACCCTCTCCTCGCGCGGCGTCTACGGCATCAGCGGCTCGCACGCCTATGCGGAGCCGGGCTTCTATCAGGCGAGCGTTACCGTCAGCGACGGCGTCAGCCAGGAGGTCGTCACGGTCGGCGTCGACGTCTCGTTCGCGTCGAAGACCGGGCTGACCGCCGCGTTCGACAAGGTGTGCATCGGCGACGACGGCGCGCTCGCCGCGGACTGCGACGGCGTGGGCTTCGGGTACTCGCGCACTGCCCTGTCGGACGCAGGCGTCGTGCAGGGACAGTCGCACGGCGTCCCCGGAACCGCGCTGCACTTCACGCTGCCGAAGGTCGTGCCGGGCCAGCCGGACGACGCGACGGGCAACGGGCAGACGATCAGCCTCGACCTGCCCGCCGACGCGACGAGTATCTCGTTCATCGGCACCGGGACCGAGGGCGATCAGGATTCCAGTGCAACGGTGACGTTCACCGACGGCAGCACGGCTACTGTCCCTGTCCAGTTCAGCGACTGGACGCTCGGCGCCAATCCGAACGGCACCCCGTCGTTCGGCAACATCGTGGTCGCGAAATGCGCCTACCGGCTCAGCGGAACCAGCCGCGACAGCGACCAGCCGTTCCTGTTCGCCACGACGCCGTACACCATTCCGGCCGGTAAGCGCATCGCATCCGTGACGCTCGGGCAGGACGGCGACATTCACGTGTTCGCGATCGCCGACGACGGCACGGCATCCGCGCCGCTGTCGCTGACGACGCCGGCCGACCAGACAGCCACTGCCGGTCAGGCGCTCAGCGCCGATCTGGGCACCGTCTCCGGTGGTGTTCCCGGATCTGCCGGTTATCAGGCGCGCGTGCAGTGGGGCGACGGCGGCGTCGTGCAGGACGCGACGATCAGCGCATCCGGCGCGATCACGGCCAGTCACACCTACACGCAGGCGGGCACGTTCACCGTGCACGTGACGGCGTGGGATACCCAGTCGAGCGCCGAGGTCACGTTCAAGGTCACCGTGTCGGCATCGCCGAGCCCGTCGATCACGCTGGCTCCGACGGCGTCGCCCGGTGATACGACGACGCTCACCGGCAGCGGATTCACCGCCGGAGAGCAGGTGAAGGTGACCCTCGACGGTGCGGCCGAAACTACCGTCGCGGCAACGGCAAAGGGCACGATCACCACGACGCTGACCGTGCCGGGCTCGACCGAGCCGGGCCGGTACGCGGTCGTCGCGTCAGGCGCGGCATCGGACACCCCGGCGGCAGCGACGGTTGACGTCCAACCCTCGGCCGCACCGGCGTACCAGCCGCAGGTCACACTGTCGCCGTCGTCCGGACCGCACAGCTCGCTGATGTCCATTGCCGGCAACGGGTTCGCGCCGCGCGAGTTGCTCACGATCACGTTCCGGTCAGGCGCGAGCACCTTGGCCACGCAGACGATTCGCGCCGACGGGCAAGGCATTCTCGGCGGCGCGGCGATGAGCGTGCCCGACATCGCCGCGATCGGCGCGGCGCAGGTCACGGTCACCGGCTCGGTCTCGCACGCGTCTGTGCCGGCGCCGTTCCAGGTCACCACCGGCGAGTCGACCGCGACGGTCTACCGCCCGGCTCTGAATCTCGCGTCCGCCGGCGGCGCCGTCGTCGTCTCCGGATCCGGCTTCGTGCCGAATGAGCTGATCGCGATCCACGTCGACGGTGCGGCAGCGGCGCAGACCGTCCGAGCCGGCAGCAGCGGGTCATTCACCGGTGTCCGCCTCGCGGCGCCCGCCGACGGTGATCACGCGGTCGTCGCGGCAGGCGTGGACTCGCTGCTGCCCGTGAGCGCGTCCTTCACCGTTCGATCCGGGACGGTGACCGTCGCGAACTAGTGACCCAGCCGGCCCAAGCTCCGATCGTGATCACCTGCGGTTCGCGTACCTCGGGCGGTGCAGAAAGCGCAGGTGATCACTCGCCGGGCTATGAACAGGGGAAGAGGCTCGTGATGCCCGGCGGGAAGTCCGTGCCGAAGACGTTGGGCCCGAAGCAGTTACCCGCCCCGGTGCCGTCGTAGAC
>DASXRA010000097.1:0-1955 GCA_036506855.1 Jatrophihabitantaceae bacterium | reverse complement strand
TCGAGCACGCACGATGTCCCGTCGGCCAGCGTGATCGGCATCGGGTTCGAGGTGCGGCCGTGGGCTCCGTTCGCCGCTGAGGGCACCGTCGCCGCTTCGCTGAAACTCGGGACGTCCGACGCGGGGAACGACTCGTCCTCGGCCTCGTCGTGGGCGTCTTGCACCGAGGACGTGTACGCGCCGAGCGCGGCGCGGAACATCGGCTTCGCCGACGCGAGCGGGACCCGGTCCTGTGGCCGCTTCGGGCCGGCCAGGGAAGGCTCGATGGTCGACAGGTCGAGTTCGAGCGTCTCGGAGAACTCCGGCTCGACGGACGCGTCGTGCCACATGCCGTTGGTCTTGGCGTACGCCTCGACGAGGTTGACCTGGTCGTCGGTGCGGCCGGTGAAGCGCAGGTAGCGCAGCGTCTCGTCGTCGATGGGGAAGATCGCGCAGGTCGAGCCGTACTCGGGGCTCATGTTTCCGATCGTCGCCCGGTTGGCGAGCGGCACGGCGGCGACGCCGGGGCCGTAGAACTCGACGAACTTGCCGACGACGCCGTGCTTGCGCAGCGTCTCGGTGATCGTGAGGACCAGATCGGTCGCGGTGGCACCCTCGGGCAGTTCGCCGGTGAGCTTGAAGCCGACGACGCGGGGGATCAGCATGCTGACCGGCTGGCCGAGCATCGCGGCCTCGGCCTCGATGCCGCCGACGCCCCAGCCGAGCACACCCAGTCCGTTGACCATGGTGGTGTGCGAGTCGGTGCCGACCACGGTGTCGGGATACGCCAGCCCGTCGCGGGCGAAGACGACCCGGGCCAGGTACTCGAGGTTGACCTGGTGCACGATGCCGGTACCGGGTGGCACCACCTTGAACTGGTCGAACGCGGTCTGGCCCCAGCGCAGGAACTGGTAGCGCTCGCGGTTTCGCTGGTACTCCAGTTCGACGTTGCGGGCGAACGAGTCGGGCGCGCCGAACAGGTCGGCGATCACCGAGTGGTCGATGACCAGCTCGGCGGGCGAGAGCGGGTTGATGCGTGCCGGATCGCCGCCCAGGTCGCGCACCGCCTCGCGCATGGTGGCGAGGTCGACTACCGCCGGTACGCCGGTGAAGTCCTGCATGACGACCCGCGACGGGGTGAACTGAACCTCTGTACTTGGCTCAGCGCTCGGTTTCCAGTTTGCGAGCGCCTCGATCTGCGCGCCGGTGACGTTCTTGCCGTCCTCGGTGCGCAGCAGGTTCTCGAGCAGCACCTTCAGGCTGAATGGCAGGCGCGCCGAACCGTCGATGCGGTCGATGCGGAAATACTCGACGCCGGCCACTGACCTCTCAGTGAGCTGGTCTCGGGATCCGAAGCTGTTCTTGCTCTCCGCGGGCATCGCAGGCTCCTCGGTACGCTCGTGCTAGCAAAATTCTCTTGACGTCAAGATATTACCAGTCGGCCCACCTGGCCAGCCTTGCACATGTCGAACGGCACAATCGTGGTGTGACCGCTGACGCGAGGGCCTTGCTCGTCCCGGCGCGCCGCATCACCGTGCTCACCGGAGCCGGGGTCTCGACCGACTCGGGCATCCCCGACTACCGCGGGCCGAACGGTCTGTGGATCCGCGAGCCCGGCGCACAGCGATTCGTCGACTTGGATCTGTACCGACACGACGATGCGCTGCGCCGGGAGTCGTGGCGGCGCCGTGCGGTACATCCGGCGTTCACCGCCGTACCCAACGCCGCGCACCGCGCGCTGGCTTCGCTGCATCGGCAGGGCCGGCTGCGCGCGCTGCTCACCCAGAACGTCGACGGCCTGCATCAACGGGCCGGCGTCCCGGACGATCACGTCGTGCAACTGCACGGTTCGATTGGCCAGACCGAGTGCCTCGGCTGTGGTGAGCGCCGGCCAATGGCCGACGCCCTTGTCCGTGTGCAGGCAGGCGACGACGATCCGCGCTGCGCTCGCTGTGGCGGGATCCTGAAGTCGGCCA
>DASXRA010000096.1:0-6621 GCA_036506855.1 Jatrophihabitantaceae bacterium | reverse complement strand
GGGCCGTGGTTGACCTCCAGGCCGCCGCCCTCGGGCGTGTCGACGGTGTTCGCCGTCACGCTGGCGATGCGGTGGCCGTTGCGGAGGACGTCGACGGTCATCGGGGCGCCGACGCTGTAGCCGAACGCGGCGATGAAGTCGATCGTGCCGAAGACGGTGATGTTGTGGCCGGCGCGGACTCCGTCGCCGGTGATCAGGGCGTTCGCCGGTGCGGCGAACGCGAGTGCTCCGGTAGCGGCCGCCACGAGCCCTCGGCTCAAGCGGCGGCCGGCGGCCGTCTTCATGCGATGAGTCACCCTCGCTCCTTGTCGACTGCCCGTCGTAAGCGATCGTGCCTTGCCGCCTCCCCCTAGGGAAAGCGGCAAAGCGGCACGATTCCGGTGCGCAGACGCGCCATGCGGCGCTGCGCGTTTGTGAACCGAGGCGACTAGCGGATGCGAACGGTCCGCGTGCTCGTCACTCCGTAGTGCTTGGTGTCCTGGCCGGCGGTCACCTGGATCTTGTACGTACCGGGCCGCAGGGCGCGGCGCGCCTTCTTCGTGCTGGGCAGGACGACCGTCAGGACGCCGTCGCCCCTGACCTTGCGGACCGTCCGCGCGATCACGTGGCCGTTGCGCAGCAGGCGGGCCTTGACGACCTTCGCCTCGTCCGGCGCGAACACGACCGCCTGGATCCCGCGGCGGCGCGCGGAGCGCAGGCTCATGCGGTTGGCGACGGTCAGCGCGTCCAGTCGCAGCTTCGGCACCTGCACCGTCGGCGTGGGCGTCGTCCCGGTCCCGGCGCCCGGCGCGACGGTTCCGGTGCCGGTGAGCGGCACGCTCTGGGGGCTGCCGGCGGCGTCGCTGGCGATGTCGAGCGATGCGTTGCGAGGGCCCGAGGCGGCGGGCAGGAACTTCAGGCCGATGGTGCACGTGCCGCCGGGCGCGACCGGCCCGGTGCAGCGGTTGTGGGTGATCGCGAACTCGTCGGCGTTGGCGCCGGAGATCGCGGCGCCGGAGATGTTCAGCGACACGGGACCGGTGTTGTTGATCGTGACGACGCTCTCGGGGGTCGTCGTGCTCACGTTCTGGTTGAGGAAGTTCAGGATGGCGGGCGAGGCGCTGAGCCCCGACTGCCCACCGGTCCCGGTGAGCGCCACGGTGTTGGTGCCGGCGGCGTCGGTCACGTCGAGGCTCGCGCTGAGAGCCCCGGCATTGGCGGGCGTGAAGTCCACCGCGACCGTGCAGGTCTGGCCCGAGGCGAGCGTCGCTCCGGTGCACGTGTCGGCGCCCTTCGCGAAGCTTGCGGCGTCGGGGCCCGAGATGGCCGTGGCGGTGATCGGCTGGGTCGGCGCCAGTCCGTTGTTCTTGATCGTCACAGTGCGGCTGACGGTCGCGTTGACGCGTTGCGTGCCGAAGTCGCCGCTGCCCGCCGCCACGAAGAAGATCGGCGTGGGTGGGCTGGCGAGCTTGCCCTCGACGGTGAACTGCGACGTCTGGATGCCGGCGAGCGGAAGCCCCGGTCCCGTCACGCGGACGAAGTTGTTCGTCGCGCCGACCACCGTGTGCGGCGTCAGGCCGTTGCCGATGTACCCAGCGGGCGGGGCGGACTCGGCGGGATCCCACGTCAGGAACGGGCCGATCTCGGTACCGAGGGTGATGTCGCACGGCGTCGCGAAGCCCGCGAAGCAGCCGACCTCGTGGCGCGCCGCCGCGCGGAACCCGCCGGCCATGTTGCCGTTGCCGTCCGTCGTCCAGACAGCCGTGCCGTACGGGTAGGTGAACGTGTAGTCGCTGTTCGGCTGCATGCCGCTCATGGACACCTGCACCCGGCCGAAGGTGACCGGCGTGTCGAGGAACGCCGCCTCGATGGCGAGTTCCATGTTCACGGTCTGGCCGGCGGGACCGCTGAGATCCGCCCCGACGAGCGAATAGAACGCCTCATCGTTGGGGGCGACGGGCTCGAGGACCGGAGGGGAGATCGGGCACCCAGGGTCGGCGACGCACAGCTCGAGCTGCGTCCCGTTCGCATCCTGGTACCAGGCCGGGAAGCCAAGTTGCGGGTTGAGCGGTCCGGTGACCGACAACGCAGCACCGGCGGGGGCGGCAAGCACCGCGCTCGCGAGCAGGGCGACGGCAAGGGCGATCCATCGAGACGACATCGAGACCTCGTGTCCTTGGAAGGGCAGTGGGGGGAAGCCTCGCCCACGCCGTCCGTCCCCGGACAGAGGGCTTCATACATTGTTCATTGCCGCCCTGCGGTAAAACTGCAAGAACGGCCGTGCGGGCGAAAGCCCTGCAAATGAGGACTTTCGCCCGCGGGGCGCGCGGGAAGTGCGCGAACTACCCAGGCCGTTTTTGCGTGTTTGGTGCTACGGCACGATCTGGTAGCGCGTGCTCATGCCCGCCGCGATGTGATCGTTGATGTGGCAGTGCAGCAGCCAGATGCCGGCGTCGTCGGGCTGCATGTCGCCCGTGGCCATCCCGCCGGCGAGCAGCTGCATCACGTCGGTGCGCATGCCCATCGTGGTGATCGTGTTGCCGTGGAAGTGCGGCGTGTGCAGGTCGACCTCGGTGCCGAGCGTCATGACGTACCAGCGGATGCGCTCGCCGACCTTCGCCGTCATCAGCGGCCCGTTGCCGTAGACGTAGCCGTTGATCGAGTGCATGAGGTTGCTCTCCTGGAACTCCTCGTCGTCGACGTTGACCGTCGAGGGCTTGCCGGCGTACTTCTGGACGTTGTCGTCGAGGTACCAGCTCTGGTTCTCGTTCATCACCGAGAAGAAGGTGATGAACTCCTTGTCGATGCCCACGACGCTGCCGTCGGGGTTCAGCGAGCCGTCGGCGTAGATGATCATCGGGCCGACGAGGCCGCTGTTGGTGTCGGCGATCTCCTCGGTGTGCGAGTGGTACATCCACATCACCGAGTTGCCGTCGTGCGGGCCGGGGCCGGCGCGCGGCGGCACCTTGTAGACGTAGGTGTACGTCGCGCCGGGCGGGACCGCGTCGTCGTCCTTGGCCGCGCCGCTCGTGCCGTCGTTGTAGGGCGCGCCCTCAGACGACTTGTCGTAGAGCACGCCGTGGACGTGGATGCTGTACGGCCGGTAGCCGTTGTTGCGGAAGACGAGCTTGCAAGAACTCGCAACGCAGGCGAGAGTCGGCTCATGCGCCGCCCCCGGTCCGGCCCGTTCCTCGCGGCGCTCGCCACAGCCCTCGTGCTCGCTGCGCCGGCCGCGGCGGCGGACCGCACCCTCACGGTCACGCCGGGCGCCCCGCAGTCGTGGACGCCGCCGGACCGCAGCGGCACCAACCAGGCCTTCGACCCGCGGGCCGGCACGCCGTGCGACCACGCGGCGCCGGCCAGCCAGTGCGACAGCACGCTGCTCAACGTCGACGTTCCGGCGTCCTTCTGGAACACCCAGGGCGGCGGCGTCGACGTCAGCGCTACGGCCTTCACCCAGCCCACCGCCGACTTCGACGTCTACGTCTACCGCAGCAACGCCGCCGGCGCCCCGCTCCAGCTGCTGGCCGCGTCGGCGGGCCCGGCCGGGCAGGAGGAGCGCCTGGCGCTGCAGCAGCCCTCCGGCTTCTACCTCGTCGAGGTCGTCTACTTCGACGTGACCAACGCCCACTTCAGCGGCCGCGCCTCGTTCTTCTTCCGCAACAAGCTGCCGGCCGACGTCGACGACCCGCCCGGCCTCGACGGCGCGCTGGCCAGCGATCCGTCCCGGGGCTTTCGCTCGCGCTCCGAGCCGCACATCGCCCAGAGCCCGACCGACCCGAACCTGCTCGTCGCGGCGTCGAAGATGTACAACCGCGACCCCGACTCGCTGGCCGAGTACGAGTTCAAGATCGGGACGTACGTGTCGTTCGACGGCGGCGCGAAGTGGTCCGACGTCGGCCAGCTCGACACCTGTCCGCCGGGCGACGCGCCCCCGGCCAGCTGGCCGGGCAACCGCTGCTACCCCGACGAGGACCCCAACGTCGGCGGCACCGGCAGCGAGGACGCCGGCGACCCGCGCGGCACCACGGACTTCGGCGAGGAGTACATCACCTCCGACGTCTGGCTCCAGTTCGACGACGAGGGCAACGCGTTCGCGATGGTCCTCGACTCGCCGCCCTTCCCCAGCGGCGCCGGCTGGGGCATGACCCTGCACCGCTGGGACAGCCCGTCGCGCGCCGACCTCGACCCGGGCGGCAGCACGTGGAGCGACCGCATCCCGATCAACGCGTACCCGGCGGCGGCGAGCGACCCGAACTTCGCGCTGCTCGACGACAAGAACACGCTGGGCATCAACAACGCCGGGCCCGACGGCGACGGGCAGACGGGCACGATGGTCGGCTGCTGGACGCGCGACGACGCCACCCGCGGCGCCGTGCCGCAGACGATCGTGTGCAAGCGCTCCACCGACGGCGGGCGGACGTGGCCGGGCGAGCCGCAGGCGCTCTCCGGGACCGAGGGCAACGTGATCGGCGCGCACGCGATCCCCGACACGCGCGACCCCAACCTCTTCTACGTCGCCTGGCTGGACTCCGCGCCGGCCACTGCCGGCATGCCCGAGGAGATCCACGTCGCGCGCTCCGCCGACGGCGGCCAGACGTGGTCGGCGCCGCGCGTCGCAGCGCAGCTGACGGGGATCCCGAGCATCTTCCCGCACCAGGCGTTCCGCAACCTGTCGCTGCCCATCGGCGGCGTCGGGCCCAACGGCGAGCTCTACATCACCTACGCGGACTACCGCCAGGCGCCGCAGGCCGGCGACGAGGACGGCCTCCAGGCCGACATCATGGTCGTCAAGTCCGCCGACGGCGGACTCACGTTCGGGGCGCCGGTCAAGGTCAACACCGACGCGACGAACGCCGACCAGTTCCAGCCCTACCTCGCGGTCACGCCTGGGGGGCAGGTCGACGTCTCGTTCTTCGACCGCCGGCTCGACGCCCCGCAGGCCGCCGGTCCCGGCGGACAGCCGCATCCGGGCAACTTCTTCATCGACACGTGGCTCGCGCGCTCGAACGACGGCGGCGCGACGTTCGGCGACGTCCGCGTCTCGCACGACTCGTGGGACCCCTCGATCAACCCGCCGATCTCGCCGTCCGGGGAGTTCATCGGCGACTACCAGGGGCTCGTCGCCGACGACTGCCGGGCGATCCCGTTCGTCAACGACACGCACCTGGCCAACGCGGCGAGCCGCGATCCCGACCTCGACGCCGGCCTGCCGCGCTCGGCGTTCCAGGAGGTCGTCGCGACCGCCGTCCCGAACACGGCGGCCTTCGGCGGCAACGACGCCTGCCCGCCGCCGCCGGCGCCGCCCGCCGCCCCGCCCGCCGCGCCGCCGCCCGTGACGACGGCGCGCGTCTCGCTGCTCGGGCTGCTCAGCGGCCGCCGCCGCGTCAACCGCAGCGGCGTCTTCCGCGTGACGGTCAGCTGCCGGTCGGCGCGGTCGTGCCGCATCACGCTGCGCCTCGTCGCGCGCCGGCCGCGCGGCGTGCGCACCCTCGTCGCCACGCGGACGTTCACGCTCCCGGCGCACACCCGCCGCTCGATCAGGATGCGCCTCAACAGCCGCGGCAGGCGGCTGATCGCCCGCGTCGGCCGGCTGACCCTCACCGCCCGGGGGCACGTCACCTCGGCCGCGAGCCGCCAGGACGTCAGCCGCACGATGGTGCTCGTCGGGCACCGCCGCCGCCTCGCGGCCCCGCGCCCCAAGCCGCTCGGGCCGTAGTCGTAGCTGGAGGCCGCTCGGCCGGCTGCTGCGAGCCGGCCGAGCGGCGCGGCCTTAGCCTGGATGCAGGCTCAGGCGCCGACGCGCACCCGCTGCACCGCGCGCAGGCGACGGCCGTCGACCGTGCCGGTGGCGACGAGCGCGTAGCGGCCCTTCTTCAGCGTCCGGGCGAGCTTGAGCCGCAGCGTCCCGGCGCCGCTGAGCGACCTGGCGGCCCCGCTCGCGAGGACCGCCCCGCGGCCGCTTGCGGCGCGCAGCTGCACGCGCAGGTCGGTGATCGCCCGCGTCGCCTGCACCCTGACGCGGAGCGTCCGCCCCTTGCGCGCCGTGCGGGCCGAGCCGATGGTCGGGCTCGCGCGGAACGGCAGGGCGGTCGGCCGCGGCGTGCTCGACGGCGACGTGGAGGCGGTCACGGCGACCGGGCAGTCGGCGACCGTGTAGCTCTCGCCGTTGGGATCGATCACGTCGGCCTGGTCGGGCGCCGTGTCGACGTGGTTGTTGAGGCCCACGACGTCGTCGACGCCCTGGATGTAGTCGACCGTGCCGACCACGCCGCCGAGCAGCGTGCCGGGCGTGCCTCCGGCCTCGGCCGGCACGTCGATCTGCACGACGCCGTCGGCACCCTCGAAGAAGGCGCCGGTCGTGGTCCCGACCGTGGTGTACACGCCCGTCGCGTCGATCGTGCCGTAGGCGTACTCGGGGTCGCCACCGCTAGGCGGCAGGGCCGCGCGCACGAACCACACCGTCCCGTCGACGTTGTAGACGACGTAGTACCAGAGCCCGCCCTGCGAGTCCGACGGCGGCGGCAGCGTCTTGTCGAGGCTCGCGATCTGGAGGTTGGCCGTGAGCACGGGCTTGCCGTCCTTGTCCGGCCGGTAGTTCATGAAGACGCCGGTCAGGTCGGTGTTCTCGGCGGTCGTCGT
>DASXRA010000095.1:0-2332 GCA_036506855.1 Jatrophihabitantaceae bacterium | reverse complement strand
CGGCGCGAAGCCGGCGGCCAGCAGCAGGCCGTTGCGCTCACGGAGCGGGACGTCCAATGCCACCGCCAGGCGCAGGACCATCTCCCGGCTCGGTCGGGCACGCCCGGTCTCGACGAAGCTGACATAGCGCGGCGTCGTCATGGCGGCCGAGGCAAGGTCCAACTGGCTGCTGCGTCGCACGCCCCGCCAATACCGCAACTGCGTACCGAACCGCACTACTGCCGTCTCGTCGCCAGGCTGCGCCGACATCGGTCACACGGTAGCCGTCCGGCAGCCGTAATTCCCTTCCCTGCCAGGGAATCGTGCGCAACCGCGGTGGTGCCGCATCGTCCTGCCATCGAACAGAAGGGATTACCGATGAAGTTGCCCATCTACACCGTGGACACCGCTCCGGCCGGCGCAAAGGCGCTGCTGGAGGGGATCGCCGCCGATCTGGGGGTACTG
This sequence comes from Jatrophihabitantaceae bacterium, assembly GCA_036506855.1. Classification (GTDB taxonomy): domain Bacteria; phylum Actinomycetota; class Actinomycetes; order Mycobacteriales; family Jatrophihabitantaceae; genus DASXRA01. The sequence goes on along the minus strand of DASXRA010000095.1, from coordinate 1,888 downwards.
CCGAACATGGCCGGCACAATGGCGGGATCACCGGCGCTGCTGGCCGGCTTCGACGGCCTGCGCCGGGCCGTGGGCTCCGCCGGACTCGATCCGGTCCACCGCGAGGCGGCCGGTCTGGCGGTCGGCGTCGCCGTCGACAACGCCTACGGAGTGGCCTTCCACTCGACGGTGCTCGGCCGGCTCGGCGTCGCGGACGCCGAGATCGACCGGATGCGAGCCGGCCAGGATCCCGCGGACGAGCGCACCGCGGCGATCTGTCGCCTGGCCCGCGACATCGCGCTGAACCGCGGCAAGGTGCCGGCCGAGACGGCCGCCCTGGTCACCGCGGCAGGCTTCTCGACCGAGGACGTCCTCGACGTGGTGGCGGAGTGCACGTTCGCCGGCCTCGTCGGCGTCATGGACAACCTGGCCGATCGGGTCGACCTGGACGGGTTCCTGATGCCACGGGCGTGGCTGTTGTAGCTTCGCTGCGGTGGAGGATCCGATTCCGGTCGACCGGCTGGTCCGGCTCGGGCTGACCTTGTACGAGGCGCGCGCCTACGTTGCTCTGGTTCGCCGCGAGGCGTCGACACCGGCCGAGGTCGCCCGGCTGGCCGGAGTTCCGCGTCCGCGCATCTACGACGTCCTGGAGAGCCTGGCCAGCAAAGGGTTGGCCGGCGACCGGCCGGGACGCACCGTGAAGTTCGTCGCGACGCCCCCCGAACGCGTGACGGCGCAGCTGATGGATTCGCACCGCGACCGGGTGGCCGCGCTCGAGGACGACGCGCGCGAGCTTGTCGACGAGCTGCGTCCGGCCTACCAGGACAGCACGCGCTACACCGATCCACTCGACTACATCGAGGTGATCCGGTCTCCGGACGCGGTCGCGGCAAGGTTCGACGACCTTCAGCAGTCGGTTGAGACCGAGATGCTCATTTTCGCCAAGCCGCCGGTAGCGGTATGCATCAACAAGAACGTGATCGGCCTCGAGCTCGCCAAGCGCGGGGTCATCCGCAGCATCTACGAGTTCTCGTTCCTCCAGGACGACGAGCAGCTGGCCGGCGTCGTGGCATTCCTCGACGCGGGCGAGCACGCCCGGTTCGTCGAGGAGCTGCCGATGAAGCTCGGCATCATCGACGAGCGGCTGGTGCTGTTCACGCTGCCCGCCCCGATCGCGGGGCGCGAGGATCTCACCACGATGGTCGTCGAGCACCCGTACCTCGCCCGCACGCTCAAGCTCGCCTTCGAGTCGATCTGGGCCGGCGGCGCGACCTTCGAGCAGGCCTGCCGGCAGCTCGGCATTCAGCGCCGCGCCGACTCTTGACCGGCCTCGCGGCGTCCGCGTAGGTTCCCGACACCACCGTCAGTGGTGTCCGTCGGGGAAGGACGCAAATGCGAAGAGCGGCAGCATGCGCGCTGTCCATCGGGGTTCTCCTTGCGGCGCTGGCCGATCCGACCCACGGCGCCGTGGCCGGGGCCGACCCGGCGGCACCGGATACCGCGGCGGTCCAGACGGTCACGCTCGTCACCGGCGATCGTGTCGGGATCGCGCAAACGCCGGCCGGACGCCCGTCGGTCACGCTCACCTCGCCCGACGGCGCGGCGTCGAGCGCGTTCCGGGTGCTCGAAAGCGGCAGCCACCTGTACGTGATCCCGCAGGACGCGGCCGGCTTCGTCGGCGCCCCGCTGGACCTGAGCCTGTTCGACGTGAACGCCCTGCCGTCCGGCTCGCAGGCAGTGCCGCTCACGGTGGAGTACGCGGCCGGCACCCCGGCCAGAGCGCTGCCGGGCACCGCGCTGACCGGACGGCAGACGCTCGCGCTGACCGACCGGGCCGCGTTCGGCCGCGCGATGGCGGGCGGCCACGCGTTCGACGGCGTGCAGCGCCTGGCGTTGGCGAGCGCGCAGC
>DASXRA010000094.1:0-11732 GCA_036506855.1 Jatrophihabitantaceae bacterium | reverse complement strand
GGTCTTCAGGCCGACCACGACCGGGACGGCCAGGACGTTCACCATCAGGTCCTCGTAGGCCTCGTGCAGGATGCGCTGGGCGTAGTCGCGGGCGTCCGTACGCGTGGCATGCGCGGTGTGGCCCTCCTGCCACAGGAATTCGCTGGTACGCAGGAAGATCCGCGGACGGAGTTCCCACCGCACCACGTTGGCCCACTGGTTGAGCAGCAGCGGCAGGTCGCGGTAGCTCTGCACCCACTTGGCCATGAACTCGCCGATGACCGTCTCGGACGTCGGCCGCACGATGATCGGCTCCTCGAGCTGCTTGCCCCCCGCGTGCGTGACGACTGCGAGCTCGGGGCTGAAGCCCTCGACATGCTCGGCCTCGCGGCGCATGTACGACTCCGGGATGAACAGCGGGAAGTACGCGTTCTGCGCGCCGCACGCCTTGATGCGCGTGTCCATCTCGGCCTGGATCCGCTCCCAGATCGCGTACCCGTACGGGCGGATCACCATCGTGCCGCGCACCGGACCGTTGTCGGCGAGCTCGGCCTTCGCGATCACGTCCTGATACCAGCGGGGGAAGTCGTCGGACTGCGATGTCAGCACGGATGCCATGAGGCGCAATGCTACGGACCCCGTCGCGGCGAATTCGATCGAGTTCCGACTGGCCGGGCGATAGCGTGGCGAGATGGCTACCCCGGTTGATCTGGCCGCCGCACTGGCAGGCATCAGCGAGCACTGGCGCCCGCTGACGGTCGCGACACTCAACGACTACGACATCAGGCTGGCGCGGATCCACGGCGAGTTCGTCTGGCACACGCACCCGGAGACCGACGAGGTGTTCCTGGTCGTCCACGGCAACCTCACCCTGCAGCTGCGCGACGGCGACGTACAGCTCGCCCCGGGACAGCTGTACGTCGTCCCGAAGGGCGTCGAACACTGCCCGCGCGCAGACGACGAGTGCCACATCATGATGGTCGAGCCGTCGGCCACGGTGAACACCGGCGATCTGCCGACGAGCGAGCTCACCGCGCCGCGCGTGGTGAGCTGAGCGGTCAGGCGATGACCACGCCGCGCAGCACCATCCGCCGCGGACTATCCACAGTGGATAGATCGGCGCGCGGATCGGCGTCGTAGACGACCAGGTCGGCCGGCGCGCGCTCGTCGAGACCCGGCAGTCCCAGCCACTCGCGCCCCCGCCAGGACGCCTGCGCGACGACGTCGGCCTGCGGGATGCCGGCGTCGACCAGAGCTCGCATCTCGTCGCGCACGAGGCCGTGTGTGAGCCAGCCACCGGCGTCCGTGCCGGTGTACACGGCGATGCCCGCCTCCCAGGTCGCGCGGAGGCGATCGCGGGCTGTCGCGTGCAGGGCACGTATGTGCGCCGCGTACGCCGGGAACTTCGCCTCGCCCTGTGCGGCGTACGACGGGAAGTTGGCGGTGTTGATCAGCGTCGGGACGACGGCGATCCCGCGACGGGCGACGTCGTCGAGCAGGTCGGCGGTCAGCCCCGTGCCGTGCTCGATCGAGTCGATGCCGGCGGCGATCAGCCCGGGCAGGGCGTCCTCGCCGAACACGTGCGCGGCGACCCGGGCGCCGAGGTCGTGCGCCCGGCCGATCGCCTCCTTGAGCGCGCCGTCAGGCCAGACCGGCGCGAGATCACCGAGGTCGCGGTCGATCCAGTCCGCGGCAAGCTTCACCCAGCCGTCGCCGCGCGCCGCCTGCACCGCGACCTCGTCGGCGAGCTGATCCGGTTCGACCTCGACGCCGAGGTGCCGGATGTAGCGGTGCGGACGCGCGATGTGCCGCCCCGCACGGATCAGCCGGGGCAGGTCGTCGCGGCGCTGTACGGACGTGTTGTCGACCGGTGAGCCCGCGTCACGCAGTAGCAATGCCCCGGCGTCACGATCGGCGAGTGCCTGCGCGGCCTGATCGTCCGGGTCGTCGACGAACCCGTGGGGCGACAGGCCGATGTGGCTGTGCGCGTCGACGAGTCCTGGGATGACCCAGCCGCCGTCGCTGATCGTCTCGGCTGCGCCGGCGTAGCGCTCGAACGTCAGCCGCCCGTCGACGATCCAGGCGTCGCGCTCGGTCTCGTCCGGCAGGAACACCCCCCGAAGGTGCAGCACGCTCATGACGGCCACGCCTCGGCGATCAGCCGCCGGGTGTCGGCGAGCAGCTGAGGCAGCACCCGGGTCTGGCCGACGATCGGCATGAAGTTCGTGTCGCCGCCCCAGCGCGGCACGACGTGCTGATGCAGATGCGCCGCGATTCCCGTGCCTGCGACGACGCCCTGGTTGATGCCGATGTTGAACCCGTGCGGGCCGGCAGCGGCGCGCATCGCCTGCATGGCCTGGGCGGTGAACACGCCCAGTTCGGCGAGCTCGTCACGGGCCAGATCGGTGTAGTCGGCGACGTGGCGGTACGGCACCGTCATCAGGTGGCCGCTGTTGTACGGGTACAGGTTCAGTACGGCATAGATCAGCTCGCCGCGCGCCACGATCAGCCCGTCCTCGTCGGAGAGCTTCGGCGCCCGGCAGAACGGGCACTCCTCGCCCGCCTCGTCGTGCGTCGGCTTGCCCTCGCCCAGGATGTACGCCAGCCGGTGCGGCGTCCACAGCCGCCCGAACGCATCGGGGTCGCCGGCGTACTCGCTGGCGGGGCGTTCCTCGATCATGACGCGAAGTGCACGGCCGTCGGCGAGTCGTTGACGCGTCGCGCGACGAAGTCCGCGATCTCGGCGACAGCCTGGTCGACCGGGATGCCGTTTCGCTGCTCGCCGTCGCGATACCGGAACGACACGGCTCCGGCGTCGGCGTCGGTGGCGCCGGCGATGATCATGAACGGCACCTTCTGCCGCTGCGCGGTGCGGATCTTCTTCTGCATGCGGTCGTCGGAGTCGTCGACCTCGACGCGCAGTCGCGCAGCTCGCGCTTTGGCCGCCACGTCGTACAGGTACGGCACCTGGTCGTCGGTGACCGGGATGAGCACTGCCTGCACCGGCGCCAGCCACGCGGGGAACGCACCGGCGTAGTGCTCGAGCAGGATGCCGAAGAAACGCTCCTCCGAGCCGAACAGCGCGCGGTGGATCATGTACGGGCGGTGCCGCGTACCGTCCGCGGCCTGGTACTCCATGCCGAACCGGCCAGGTTCCTGGAAGTCCACCTGCAGCGTCGACAGCTGCCACCTACGGCCGATCGCGTCCTTGACGTGGACGTCGATCTTCGGCGCGTAGAAGGCTCCTTCGCCCAACGCGAGCTCGTACGGCACGCCGGCCCGCTTGAGCGCCTCTTCCAGGGCCGCCTCGGCGATGTCCCACTGGGCGGCCTCGCCGACGAACTTGTCCGGCCGGGTCGACAGGTCCGCGGTGAACTCGGTCAGCCCGTAGTCGCGGAGCAGGTCGATCGTGAACTGCAGCAGGCTGGCCAGCTCGTCCTGGAGCTGGTCGGGCGTGCAGAAGATGTGCGCGTCGTCCTGGGTGAAGCCGCGAGCGCGGGTCAGGCCGTGGACGACGCCGGACTTCTCGAACCGGTACACGGTGCCGAACTCGAACAGCCGTAGCGGCAGCTCGCGGTAGGAGCGCCCTCGTGCCTTGAACACCTGAATGTGCATCGGGCAGTTCATCGGCTTGAGGTAGTAGTCGGTGCCCTCCATCTGCATCGGCGGGTACATGCCCTCGGCGAACCAGTCGAGGTGACCGGAGATCTCGAACAGCTCCGCCTTGGTCAGATGCGGCGTATAGACGAACTCGTAGCCGCCTTCCTCGTGCCGGCGCCGCGAGTACTCCTCCATGACGCGGCGGATCGCGCCACCCTTCGGGTGCCATACCGCGAGACCCGACCCGATCACCTCCGGGAAGCTGAACAGGTCGAGCTCGGCACCGAGCTTGCGATGGTCGCGTTTCGCGGCCTCTTCGAGCTGGACGAGGTGTGCCTTGAGATCGTCGCGCGAGGCCCACGCTGTGCCGTAGATGCGTTGCAGCTGCGGGTTCTTCTCGCTGCCCCGCCAGTACGCGGCGGCGGTGCGCATGAGCTTGAATGCCGGGATGCGCCGGGTGGTCGGCAGGTGCGGCCCGCGGCACAGGTCGGTCCAGATGAGATGGCCCGATTTCGCGTCGCGGTTGTCGTACATGGTCAGCCCGTCGCCGCCGACCTCGACGGACTCCTCGCTGCTCTGGCCCCCCTTCAGGCCGATCAGCTCCAGCTTGAACGTCTCGGCGTCGAGCTCGATGCGCGCATCGGCATCGGTGACCGGGCGTCGCTCGAAACGCTGACCGGCCTTGATGATCTCGGCCATCTTGGCCTCGATGGCCGTGAGGTCGTCCGGGGTGAACGGCCGGGGCGGCAGGAAGTCGTAATAGAAGCCGTTCTCGATCGGCGGGCCGATGCCCAGCAGCGTCCCCGGGAACAGGTCCTGAACCGCCTGCGCCATGACATGGGCGGTCGAATGGCGCAGCACGGCGAGGCCGTCCGGCGATTCGGCGGCGACCGGCGCGACGTCGGCATCCGCCTGCGGCGCCCACGCAAGATCGCGCAACTCGCCCGCAGCGAGGTCGCGCACGACAACCGCACCGGACGGCCCGTTCAGCTCGACGCCGGCCTCGCGCAGCGCATCGGCCGCCGTCGTGCCCGCGGGGACCGTTACGGTCTGGACGGGCGCAGGCCTGGATGCGGTGGCGGACACGGGTTCTCCTCGGATCGCTGCGGCTGGCTTAGCCGCCCTATTGCCGGACGTGTCGCATGCTAGTGCGATGCCTCGGCCGCTCCGACCTCATATCGCCGCCGGACGCGCCCGCCTGGCCTTCGCGGCGGCGCTGATCGTCGTGATCGGCGCGTGCTCGACGGCGGTGTCGGGTACCGGTCGGCGCGCGTCGCCCCGGCCATCCGCGCGCCCCTCGGCAGATCCTTCGACGAGCCCGCACCCGACGCGCTCGAGCGCAACTGCGGCGCGGGGCGAGTTCAGCTTCGCGTTCGCCGGCGACGTGCACTTCGAGGAGCGCACCGCCGACCGGCTGGCGCACCCGGCGACCGCGTTCGGCGCGGCGAAGCCGGTCCTGGCCGCCGCTGACCTGACGATGGTCAACCTCGAGACGGCGATCACGACGCGTGGCGAACCCGCGCCGAAGGACTTCCACTTCCGCGCGCCGGCGGCGGCGTTCACCGCATTGCGCGACGCGGGCGTCGACGTCGCGACGATGGCCAACAACCACGCCGCCGACTACGGCGCGGTCGGCCGGCGCGACACGCTAACCGCCATCCGGGCGAGCCGGTTCCCGGTCGTGGGCATCGGGGCCGACGCCGGCGAGGCGAACGCCGCATGGCAGACGTCGGTCAACGGCGTGAAAGTCGCGGTCATCGCAGCCAGCCAGGTACGCGACGAGACTCTCGCCAACTACACCGCCGGACCGGATTCGCCCGGCATCGCCAGCGCCGACAGCGACCTGTTGCTGCGGTCCGTTCGTGCGACCAAGGCCGCCGGATACGTCGTGGTCGTCTACCTGCACTGGGGCATCGAGTACACGAGCTGCCCGGACGCGGATCAGCGCGGCCTGGCCGACGCGCTCGCCCACGCAGGCGCGGCGGCGATCATCGGCGCGCACGTCCACCAGCTGCAGGGCGCCGGCTGGCGCCCGGACGGAGCATTCGTCGCCTACGGGCTCGGCAACTACCTGTGGTGGCGCTCGTTCGGCAACGCCCAGGACGACAACGGGGTGCTGACCCTCAGGTTCCGCTCCGGACGGGTCGTCGCCGAGCACTTCGCCCCGGCCCACCTGGACGATCGCGGCGTCCCGCTACCCGCGACGGGCACCGAGGCGGCACGCATCAACGCCGAGTGGGAGCAGGTGCGGCAATGCGCCAACCTGGCTGCCGACCCGCCGCGCTGAGCTACGCCCGCTCGACGGCCGGTTCGCCGACCGGCGCGGCGTCGGCCAGCGCCCGTTCCGGCTGGCGGGGCTTCGCGAGCGCGATCAGCGAGATCGCCGCCGCGACCACCATGAAGACTGCCGACACGGCGAAGGTGCGGTCATAACCGCCGGTCTGCGCGACGCCCGGGCCGGATCCGGCCAGCGCGTGCGAGCGGGCGGTCGCGATGGTGAGCAGCACTGCGAGGCCGAGCGAACCGCCGATCTGCCTGGCCGTGTTGATCAGGCCCGACGCCAGGCCGGCATCGCCCCGCCCGACGCCACTGTTCGCCGCCAGGGTCACCGGGACGAACGACATGCCGATGCCGAACGTGATGATCGCGCCCGGGATGCCTACGTGCAGCGCGTACGAACTGCCGGCGTGCATCCGTCCCAGCAGCACGAGGCCGACTGCGGAGATCAGTGGGCCGATCGCCAGCAGCGTCCGCGCCGGCACCCTGCTCAGCAACCGTGCCGACAGCTGTGTGCCGGCGATGATCGCGAGCGGCATCGGCAGGAAGGCGAAGCCGGTGCGCAGCGGGCTGTAGCCCTGGACGTCCTGCAGGAACTGCGAGAGGAAGAAGAAGACTGAGAACAGCACCGCGCCGATCAGCACCATGATCACGTTGGCGCCGCTCAGCGCCCGCGAGCGGAACAGCCGCAACGGCATGAGCGGGTGCGGGTGGCGCGCCTCGATCAGCAGGAACGCCGCGATCAGCACAACGCCGAGGCCGAGGAATCCGATCGTCTGCGCCGAGCCCCAGGCGTGCCGGTCGGTCGAGACGACGCCGTAGACCAGCGCGACCAGGCCGCCGGTGATCGTGACCGCTCCGGCCCAGTCGAGAGTCGGGCGGGCGCCTTCGGCGCGGGACTCGGGGATCGCCAGGCGAGCCACGATCAGCACCAGCAGGCCGATCGGGACGTTGATGAACAAGATCCACCGCCACGACAGCAGATCGGTCAGCACACCGCCGGCCAGCACTCCGGTGGCTCCCCCGGCGCCGGCGACCGCGCTCCACAGCCCGAGCGCGCGCGTCCGCGACTTTGGATCGGTGAACGTCGTGGTCAGGATCGTCAGCGTGGCGGGCGACAGAACCGCGCCGCCCAGACCCTGCAGGGCCCGTGCCGAGATCAACTCACCACCGGTCTGGGCCAGGCCGCCGAGCAGCGAGGTGACCGAGAACAGCGTCACGCCGATCAGGAACAGCCGGCGGCGCCCCCACAGATCAGCCGCGCGGCCGCCGAGCAGGAGGAATCCGGCGAACGTGAGCGTGTAGGCGTTGAGCACCCAGGCGAGCCCGCTCTGCGACATGTGCAGCTCGCGCTGCATGTCCGGAAGGGCGACGTTCACGATGCTGATGTCGAGGACGACCATGAACTGCGCCACGCACACCACCGCCAGCAGGAGACCGGTGGGGCGTGCGCGAATGGCATCGAGTGAACGCGTAGGCAGGACAGTCATTAAGAAAACTCCAGGGAATCGGCTTCACGCACCCCAACCCCGACCGGGCCGTGTGCATTTCCGCGATCCCGGAAATGCTCAATGGCCGGCCAGGCGGCGGCGGCCGGCGCGGGCCGCGAAGTCGTCCAGGGCCGACAGCACCTCTCGGGTCTGCCACATGCGGTTGCGCTGCCGCCCGCTGAACTCGGTGAGGATGCCCGCGTCGGCGAGTTGCCGCAGCGCGCGGTGCGAGTTCGCCGACGTGGCCCCCAGCTCGTTCTGCACCAGCTCGGCGTCGACGACCGGCTGGCGCAGCAGCAGATCGGCCAGCCGCCACGCGACGGCGTCCTGGCGGGCCGTGATCGCCGCATTCCACCGCTCACGGGTGTCGCGCAGGTCCGCGACCAGCCGGCGCCCGTTGGCGATCGCGCTGAAGGACGCCTCGGCGATGAGCGTCACGATCCGCGCGGCATCGCCGCGGCGGTACGCGGTGAGCGCGGCGAAGTACGCGTCGGTGTCGGTGAGCAGGCCGGCGGAGACGGGCACGGTGACGTTGCGGGTGAGCGCCTTGGCGCGCAGCATCGAATGGACCAGCGCCCGGCCGGTGCGGCCGTTGCCGTCGGCGAACGGGTGGATCGTCTCGAACTGGGCATGCGCTAACGCTGCGTGGGCCAGCACGGGCAGGTCGTCGCGCTGCACGAACCGGATGAGGTCGGCGATGGCGGCGGGCACCCGTTCGTGATGCGGCGCGACGAACGCTGCCCCGTGCGGGCCGAAATCGCCGCCGCCGATCCAGACCTGTTCGGTTCGCCAGCGGCCGGCCGTCTCGGGATGGTGTCGGTGCATGAGCGCGCTGTGCATAGCCAGCACGGCGGCGGCGTCGAGCCGGTCGGCCAGGTCGATGGCTGCCTGCATGGCTCGCACGTTGGCCACGATCTCCGACGCGTTCAGCTTGTCGTCGTTGCCGAGCTCGGCGAGTGCGATCGCCCGCGCGCCCGAGGTCAGGTTCTCGATCTTCGACGACGACGAGGATTCCGAGCGCAGCAAGATCGCGCCGAACGGGGCGATCTCGGCGCCCATCTCGGCGTCGAACCGGGCGATCTCGGTGGACGCCTCGTCGGCCAGCGCGAGCGCGCCGCTCGGCAATGAGACGGACAGCTTCGCGATGCGCGGCACGACGGCCGCTTCGTACGGGCCGGCGTGGCGCCGCCGCAGGGTGCGCGAGCCCATGCCCGCCGGCAGCGCGGAGATCCATTCGCGCTCCTCCCAGGCAAGCGCGGGCCAGGACGCGACTGGCCGGTTCGGACGGGACGGAGCGGATGCCATGCATCCACCGTAGCATCCGATCTGACAATATCGGATGCTAGCGACCAGCGTCGCCATTCGGTGCCGGCGGGTGTCGCGCCGACTTGATCGGCAAAGGTCTCGATCTTGCGGGCCAGCGTGCCCTTGAGCGCAAGACAGCCGGGCAGCAGGCTGGCAACTGGGCGGGATCCCGGGCACGTCGAGGGCGTGTCCAGCTCGAAGGGTTCCTCCGATGGCTCGCCGCCCCTTCTCGCTACTCGTCACACTCAGCCTGCTGGTTGCGGGCAGTGTCGTGTATGCCTCGACGTCCGGCGCGAGCACGCCGCCGACGCCGCGCAACCTCCCGTCCCGGATCGAGGCGCTCGCCGACTACGTGCCGCAGACATCCTGCGATCCGACGACGAAGCCGGGCTCTGCCGCACTCGGCAAGCTGCTCGTCTCTACCTACCACGGCACGTCGTGGGCCAGCGCCTACGGATGCGGCACGGACGGCACCGTCAGCGAGCACTACGAGGGCCGGGCCGTGGACTGGATGGCGTCCGTGCGCAACCGCACCCAGGCCGCGCAGGCGCACTCGTTCCTCACCTGGCTGTTCAAGGCCGATGCTGCGGGACACCGATTCGCGAACGCCCGCCGGCTCGGCGTGATGTACATCGTCTTCAACAACCGGATCTGGGGCGGCTGGGACGGATCGTGGCACCCGCATTCGAACTGCGCGACCCATCCGGAGAAGTCCGCGGACTCGAACTGCCACCGCAACCACATGCACATCTCGCTGTCGTGGGAAGGCGCGATGAAGCGGACGTCGTTCTGGACCGGCAAGGTCGCCGCCCCCGACTACGGGCCGTGCCGGGCGCGCGACCTGAACTGGGCGGCGCCGTACAAGAAGGCCAACCCGCACCGATGCCCGGACTATCGGCAGGTGCACCCTCCCGCGGGTGCGTCGGCGACGCTGCGCGCGCTCGTCACGTATTCCGGCGCGGTCGTGCGCTACGGCTCGACCGGGCCGGCTGTCGCCGCGGTGCAGCGGGCGGTCGGCGTGAGCGCGTCCGGCAGCTTCCTCGGCAAGACGCGAGCGGCGGTCAGATCCTGGCAGAAGCGCCACCATCTGGCGGTTACCGGCGTCATGAGCGCCACCACGTGGCGGGCACTGCTGCGGGCGTTCGGCCACGCGAAGAAGACCGCGCCACCCACGACGAAGAAGACCGCGCCTGGCAAGGTCCCGAACATCCACCTCGCCTACGGCTCGACCGGGACGCGAGTGGTGGCCGTACAGCGTCGGCTGAAGGTGCAGCCGGTCAGTGGCTGGTTCGGGCCGATCACCCGCGCGGCAGTGGCACGATTCCAGCGTGCGCACCACCTTCGGCCGAGCGGTGCCGTCGGCGGCCGAACCTGGTTGGCGCTCGGATTCCACTGAGCCATCGCGATCAGGGACTTTCGTCCCTGTTGAGCACCTGATCGACTACCTAAGGTCACAACTCGAGGCTCGGGGCCGTCTCGCTGTCTCAGCGGACGGGGCTCGGTTCGCGCTCGGGCAGCGGCAGCCGGCTGACGTGCTTGCTGGGTGGGACAGGCACGTCGCAGCGCTGCCGCGCCCGCGACGCGCGCGTGGCGTCAGGGCTTGGCTCAGGCGAAGTCCGCGGCGAGCACGCCACCATGGCCGATCGCCAAGGCTGGATGCAACTCCCCCACGACAATCACCGGGCACGGCGAGCGGTGCATGATCGTCGACGGCACCGGGCCCAGTCGGGTGCTCCACCGGTCCTCGCTGTGGTGGCAGCCGACGACCACGAGCTGGGCGTCCTGGGCGGCCTGAAGCAACGCGTCGGACGGCTCGGCGTCGACCAGCAGCGGCTCGAGCGGGACGTTTCGGTAGCGCCTCGCCGTTGCGGCGAGCTCGAGGCGCTCGGCGCTTTCCGGCGCACCCGATGCCTGCACGGCCACCAGCGTCGCTCCGCGCCGCTTCGCCTCGTCGAACGCGAACTCGAGCGCGAACCGGCCGGATGTCGTCGGCGAGATGCCGACCACGACGCGGGGGGCACGGTCATCGCGGCGCGGCATGCGCCGTTCCGGAACCACGGCCACCGGGCAGTGCGCGTGCGCCGCAACCCGGTAGCTCACCGATCCCAGGATGCTCGAGATGATGCCGCCCCGGCCGTGCGTGCCGACCACGATCAGCTCGCTGTCCGCGCTCAGCGCGATCAGCGCGTCCGCGGCGGGTGTGTGGCCGAGCAGGGTCGTGACCACGATGCTCGGCTGACGAGCCGACGCGGCGGCGGCGTGCTCGCTGAGCATCCGCTCGCCAGCCTCGTCCAGCGAGCGCACGGCCGGCTCGTCGGCAGGGTTCACGGCAACGGTGTCGGCGAGGTCGGGCGCGTGCACGACGAGCAACATCTGGCGGCGTACCCGGCATTCGTCGGCGGCCCAGAGCAGGGCAGAGCGGGCGCCGGGCGATCCGTCGACGCCAACGACAATCCGGTTGCTGGTCACGGTCTCTCCCAGGCTGGTGGCTTCACCGCCAACAGTGACCGTTTGGTGCGTCGATCAGGCAGGGGCGGACGTCCCGAGCCGACGCTGTCGTAGGTCCGTCGAAACGGGCGCGCCCCTCAGGTGCGCCGGACTTCCGACCCGTAAACGGCCGCCTGCGTGCGCCGTTGCATACCGAGCTTGGCCAGCAGGCCGGAGACGTAGTTCTTGACGGTCTTCTCGGCGAGGAAGAGGCGCTCGCCGATCTGCTTGTTTGTCATTCCGTCGGTGATCAGGCCGAGGATCTCGCGCTCACGGTCGGTGAGCGACGCGAGCCGGGCATCCTGTGGCGCCCCTTCGCGCAACCTGGTCAGCAGCCGCCCGGTGACCGCTGGGTCGAGCAGCGACTTGCCGGCGGCCACCTGACGCACGGCCTCGATCAGCGAGGTACCGCGAACCTCCTTGAGCAGGTAACCGGCAGCCCCGGCCATGACCGCGGCGAACAGGGCGTCGTTGTCGTCGTAGGACGTGAGAATCAGGCAGCGAACCTCGGGCGCGGACGAGCGGATGTCGCGGCACACGTCGATGCCGCTGCCGTCGGGAAGCCGAGCGTCGAGCACGGCGACGTGGGGCCGG